>JALZDU010000034.1 GCA_030862405.1 Actinomycetota bacterium
GGTCCAGCTTCCCGTTCGGGTTCAACGGTAGTTCGTCGAGCGTGACGAACGCCGAGGGCACCATGTAGTCGGGCACTACCTTCCCCAGAAACTCCCGCAACTCCGCCGACGTGGGAATCTCCCCCTCGCGGGCAGCAACGACATAGCCGACCAGGCGCTTGTTGCCGGGGGTGTCCTCTCGTGCCAGTACGGCCACCTGAGCCAGTTGCGGGTGTTGCAGCAGCGCGGTCCCGATCTCACCCGGCTCGATCCGGAAGCCTCGAACCTTGACCTGGTCGTCGGCGCGGCTGAGATACTGCAACATCCCGTCCGTCGTCCACCGCACCAGATCCCCGGTGCGATACATCCGAGACCCTGGCGAACCGAACGGGTTGGCCACGAACCGCTGTGCGGTCAGCCCGGGGCGGTTGAGGTACCCGCGGGTGACCTGGGCCCCGGCCAGATACAGCTCACCGGCAATCCCGATGGGCACCGGCCGCAACTGAGGACTGAGCACATAGGCCTGAAGGTTGTGCGCCGGCCGGCCGATCACCGGTCCACCCTCGCCGGGCAACCGGCACCAGACGGAGTCGACGGTGCACTCGGTCGGGCCGTAGAAGTTGTAGCTTGTGATGCCCTGGGCGCCAGACAGCTCCCGCCACAGCCCCTCGCCGACCGCCTCACCACCCAGCACGACAATCTTCGGCCGGGCCCGCTCACCAGCCAGCAGGCCGGCTGCGATCAGCTGCTGGGCATAAGAGGGTGTGACTTCAACGTAATCGATACCTCGGCTGGCGACGTAGTCGACCAGGGCCTGCGGATCCAGTCGCACGTCATCGTCGATCAGGTGCAGTTCATGGCCATCGGCCATCAAGAGCAACCCGTCCCATGAGGCGTCGAAGGAGAATGCCGCAGTCAGCGCGACGCTCAGGCGGCGCCCACCAGCGGCGAACTCGGCGTGGTGGTCATAGAACAGATGGGCCAGGTTGCGGTGCTCGACCAGCACACCCTTCGGTTGCCCAGTGGAACCGGAAGTGTAAATGACGTAGGCCGAGTTATCCGCTCGTAGCGGACTGATCCGCTCGCCATCACTGAGGTTGACGCCCGGGTAGCCCTCCACAACCGCACGAGTCTCGGGCGCGTCCAGCGTCAGGAGCGCCGTGCCTTCGGGCAGCGCGGCTGGCACGTTACCGCCCTGTGCAGTGGTGACCACCACCACCGGATGGGCATCACGCAACATGAACTCGATGCGCTCGGCGGGGTATTGGCAGTCCACCGGCAGGTACACGGCTCCGGCCTTGAGCACCGCCAGGATGGCCACGACCATCTCCGCCGAGCGTGGTAACGCCAACGCCACCACCCGCTCGGGTCCCGCGCCTTGTGTAACCAGGTGACGAGCCAGCTGGTTTGCCTGCCGATTCAGCTCAGCGAAGCTCAACCCAACATCCCCGCACACCAGCGCCGCCGCATCCGGAATCGACGTGACCTGAGCCTCAAACAGCTCAGGGAACGTCACGACCGGCACGTCGAGGCCGGTGTCATTCCACTCCACCAGCACTCGCTGCAGCTCATCGTCGTTCACCAGCGAAAGCTCGCCCACCGGTCGATCCGGATCGGCCGCGATGCCCTCGAGCAGCACCACCAGATGTCCGATCATCCGCTCCACCGTGGTGATGTCGAACAGGTTCGGATCGTAGGCAAGGTCGAAGTAGAGGCTGTCGTTGATGCGGGCGCTGAGAGTGAGCGGGAAATTCGTGGTTTCGAGCGTCTCCACGTCATCTATCCGGAGACCCGCATCGTCCAGCGCTGCCGCTTCGATCGGGTAGTTTTCGAACACCACCACGCTGTCGAACAGGTTGGTGCCGCCGGGCAGATCACTCCAGGCCTGCAGTTGGGCCAGCGACAGGAAGTCAAAGTCCCGGGACTCGACCTGTTCGTCCTGCAGCGCGCGCAGCCACGACATGACGCCCTGCTCATCGGGAACTGTGACCCGGGTCGGCACCGTGTTGATGAACATGCCGATCATCTGTTCCACCCCGGGCAGCTCGGCTGGCCGGCCCCCCACCGTGGTACCGAAGACCACGTCCCGCTCGCCGCTGTAATGCGACAGCAGCAGCGCCCACGCCCCCTGCACCACCGTGTTCAGCGTCAGACCGCTGCGCTTGGCCACCGCATGCAACCGGGCCGACTGGTCGATACGCAGTTCGATCGGGATCGACTCCGAGGACTCGGCTCGGTGCGCCTCGACGGCCTGCCGGTCATAGGGCAAGGACGTTGGCGACTCGAAGCCCGCCAGCAACCGCCGCCAGTACGCCTCGGCCGTTTGTAGGTCCTGCTGGCCGAGCCACTGCAGATACTCGCGGAATGGCCGGCGGGTGACCAACTGCGGTGCTCTACCCGCGACGAGGGCCGCGTACTGCTCGCACACCTCAGCAAATACCCCGCCGGTGCTCCAGCCGTCCAGCAGGATGTGGTGCGAGGTCCAGAGCAGGAGGACCTCGTCGTGGGACAGCCGGGCGATGACCAGCCGCATGAGCGGGGCTACCGTGAGGTCCAGGCTGGCCGCGCTGTCCTCGGCCAGTACCCGCTGCAGCTCGCGATCCGCATCGGACAGATCACGCCAGTCGTAGTGAGTGATGGGCAGGGTGACCTGGCGGTGCACCACCTGCACCGGCTCGTCCACGCCATCCCAGACCAGCGAGCTGCGCAGGATCGCCGTGCGATCTACGACCCGCTGCCACGCGGCGCCGAACGCCTGCGGGTCAGAGATTCCGGACAGCCGTAGGCGGAGCTGGTTGAAGTAGGCGCGCCCCTCGGTGTCCACCAGGCTGTGGAACAGCATCCCCGCTTGCAGCGGCGTCAGCGGGTAGATGTCCTCGACATCGCGCCCGTCCCCCACGAGACGGTCCACCGCAGACTGATCCAGGCGCGCCAGCGGGAAGTCTGAGGGGGTGCGCCCCCCGATGCCCGGCGCAGCGCAGTGCTGCACGATCTCTCGCAGCGCCTCGATCATCTCGGTGGCCAGCCGCCGCACCGTGGCTTCGTCGTGCACCTGACTGGAGTAGGTCCAGGCCAGTTCCAGTTCCCCGTTTCCGACCTGTCCGACGACCTCCAGCAGGCAGGGCCGGACGCTGTGGGCGGCGACATCCTGCCCGATCGGGTCACGCCAGGAGCGGTAGAACCCCTCGGAGCTCGACGTCGTGTCCCAGTGGCCGTGGTAGTTGAAGGAAATCTGCGGCAGCGGGTCGTTACGCAGCGCGCCAGCTGGTGACTCGGGTCCGCTCAGATAGCGCAGGGCGCCATAGCTCAGGCCCCGGCGCGGCACGGCGCGCAGCTGCTCCTTGACCGACTTGAGCACCTGCCCCCAGTCGCCCGACGGCAGCGTTAAGGCGACCGGGAACTCCGTGGTGAACCAGCCCACGGTCCGCGACAGGTCGACACCGTCCAGGAGCTCCTCCCGACCGTGGCCTTCCACACCAACCAGCACGCTGTCGCGCCCGGTCCACCGGGACAGCACCTGACCCAGCGCGCTCAGTAACACGTCGTTGACCTGGGTGCGGTACACCCCGGGCACCTGGCGCAACAACGCATCGGTCTCGTCGCGGCCGAGCCGGATCGACACGCTGCGGGAAGCATCCACGGTGTTCGACCCGACATGGTCCATCGGCAGCTCGGCCGGGGCACGGCTGGACACGTCAGCCCAGTACGTCAGGTCCTCATCAAACGCTCCGCAGCGCACCTGCTCGCCCAGCAGGCTGGCCCAGGTCCGGTAGGGGGTGGTCTTCGGACCCAGGTCCACCGGCCGGCCCGAGCCGATCTGACGGTAGGCCGTCTCCAGGTCCTCCAACAGGATCCGCCACGACACACCGTCGACGACCAGGTGGTGAATTGCCACGAACAGCTGCGGCCGCCGCCCGGATCCGAAGGTGAACAGGATCGCTCGCAGCAAGGGACCAGCAGTGATGTCCATACCGGACTGCGCGGACAGTGCGGCTTGGCGCATCGCCGCCTGCGTCACTGCAGCGTCCAGGCCGGCCATGTCACGACGCTGGAACACGGTGGCCGGCTTTGAGGGGGCAACGTCTTGCACCCACCGGGCGTCGGCGAACTCGAACCGCATCCGCAACGCATCATGGTGCTCTACGACGGAGTCGAGGGCTGCCCGCAAGGCGTCCTCGTTGATGTCCTCAGCCAGCTCGGCCAGGACCGACATCGTGTAGTGGTTCGGAGCTTCCACCTCGGTCTCGAGGAACCAGCTCTGGATCGGGCTCAACGGCACCGGGCCGACGACCAGGCCCTCACCGGCAGGTTTGGTTACCGGCACGATCTCGATGGCTGCCGAGAGTTCAGCGATCGTCTGGTACAGGAAGATGTCCTTGGACGCCAGCCGCAGGCTGGCCTGCCGGGCTCGGGACACCACCTGGATGCTCAGGATCGAGTCACCACCCAGGCCGAAGAAATTGTCCTCGACCCCGACCGCTTCGATCCCGAGTACCTCAGCCCAAATCTGGGCCAATTCCCGCTCGCTGGCCGTCCGGGGCGCCACATAGGACGACTCCAGCTCCGGATGCAGCTCAGGTGCCGGCAACGCCCGCCGATCGACCTTCCCACTCGAGTTCAGCGGCAGGCGGTCCAGCATGACAAAGGCGGAGGGCACCATGTAGTCGGGCAGGCTGCCCTTGAGCCAGGACCGCAACTCCGGGTGGCCCAGCGCGGCTGACGCCGCGGACACCAGATAGGCGACCAGCTGCGTGCGGCCACCATCCTCACGGGCGATCACCAGCGCCTCATCCACGTCGGGATGCCGCTGCAGCGCGGCCTCGACCTCGCCCGGCTCGATCCGGAATCCACGGATCTTGACCTGTTCGTCGGCCCGCCCGAGGTATTCGATGACGCCGTCGGCAGTCCACCGCACCAGGTCCCCGGTCCGGTACATCCGCGAGCCGACGTTGCCGAACGGGTTGGCCACGAACCGCTGCGCGGTCAGCCCTGGTCGGTTGAGGTAGCCGCGAGCTAGCTGGTCACCGGCCAGGTACAGCTCACCGGTAACCCCCACCGGCACCGGGCGAAGCTCACCGTCGAGCACGTAAGCGCGCAGATTGCGCAGCGGGCGCCCAACGACTGGCCGGATGCCATCGACCACCCGGCAGGACAACGCGTCGACCGTGCACTCGGTGGGCCCGTAGAAGTTGTAACTCAGTGTGCCATCGTCGCTGGCCAGCTTGCGCCACAACGACTCGCCGAGCGCCTCGCCACCCACCATCAACGCCTTGGGGTGGTATCGCTCATCGGTCAGCAACCCGGCCGGGAGGAGCTGCTGCAGGTAGGACGGGGTTACGTCGGTCACGACGTCGATCCGCCGGTCGGCCATGTAGTCAACCAATGCCGCCGGGTCGAGACGCACCTCGTCCTCGATCACGTGCAGCTCGTGGCCATCGGCCATCAGCAGCGGCCCCTCCAACGAGGCATCGAAGGAGAACGCCGCGGTCAGTGCCACCCGCAGCCGCCCACCGCCGGTCGCAGCCACGACACCATGGCGGTGATGAACGAGCAGGTTGACCAGGCAGCGCTGCTCGACCAGCACACCCTTGGGCGTCCCCGTCGATCCCGACGTGTAGATGACGTACGCCGAGCTGCGGGGGTGCAGCGAGCCGATGCGTTCGCCGTCGGTCGGGTTGGAGTCGGGGTAACGCTGCAACGCGGCACGGGTTCCTGGCTCGTCGAGGACGAGTCGGACCGTTCCGTCCGGCAACACGTCACCGACGTTGCCGCCGCCTGACGTGGTCATTGCCAGTACCGGCGCGGCGTCGCGGAGGATGAACCTGATCCGATCGGAGGGCAGCTCCGGATCCATCGGCAGGTACACCCCGCCTGCCTTGAACACCGCCAGCAGCGCCACGACCATCTCCACCGACCGCGGCAGCGCCAACGCCACCACCCGCTCCGGCCCTACACCGCGGGCAATCAGGTGGCGCGCCAACCGGTTCGCGCGCGCGTTCAGTTCCGAGAAACTCAGCTGCTCGTCCCCACAGACCAACGCAGTCTCATTGGGCGTGCGCAGGACCTGGTCCTGGAACACCTCGTGCAGCGTCACCGCAGGTACCTGCAGCTCAGTGTCGTTCCACTGAACCAACACCCGCTGCCGCTCGTCCTCGGTGAGCAGCGGCAGTTCGGCCAGCCGGCGATCCGGGTCGGTGGCGATGCCCTTGAGCAGCACCTGCAAGTGCTGCGCCATCCGCTGGATCGTGGTGGCGTCGAACAGGTCGGTGTTGTACTGCAGCACGCCGGACAGGACGTCGTCCTGTTCCTCAAAGTCGATGCTGACGTCAAAACTCGTCGTCACCATAGGAATCGGGAGGTCCTGGATCTCCAGGCCCGGCAGCTCCGGCGCTTCTCCCGGGGTGTTCTGTAGCACCACCGTCGCCTGGAACAGGGGCGTGCGGCTGGTGTCCCGCGTCGGTTGGAGCTCGTCAACCACCTTTTCGAATGGTGCGTCCTGGTTGGCGAAGGCGTCCAGCACGGTGGCCTTGACACTGGCCAGGAACTCCCGGAAGGTGCGCTCGCGATCCACCTGCGAGCGCAGTACCAGCGTGTTGACCAGGATCCCGACCAACCCCGTCAACTCGGCTCGCTCGCGACCCGAGACAACCGTGCCCACTGCGATGTCGTCCTGGCCTGACCACCGGTGGAACAGGATCTGGCATGCCGCGATCAGGGTCATGAACAAGGTGCCGTCGTGGCACCGTCCCAGCTCCCGGAGCCCGGCCGTCACCGCCGCGGGGATCTGGAACTCCACCAGGGCACCGCTCTTGGTCTGTACCGCAGGCCTGGGCCGGTCGGTTGGCAGCTCCAACGGCGGTACTCCGTCCAGTTGCTCACGCCAGTACCCCACCTGCTCGGCAAGGGCATCTCCGGACAGCCGGTCCCGCTGCCAGACCGCGAAATCGGCATACTGCACCGGCAGCTCCGGCAACCGGGGCTGTTCGCCCCGCACGGCCGCGGCGTAGAGCACGCTGAGCTCACTATCGATCAGGCCCGTGGACCAGCCGTCGGTGACGATGTGATGCATCGTCACGGTCAGGACATGCTCTTGCTGATCCAGCCGCACCAACTGCGGCCGCATCAGGGGACCTGCAGCCAGATCGAAGGGCCGGGTGCACTCCTGTTCCAAGATCCGGGCTAGCTCAGGTTCCTTCTCGGCTTCCGGCAAATCCGACAGGTCCCGCACCAGCACTTGCACCTGCTCCGGTGGATGCACCACCTGCACCCCGCGGCCATCGACCGC
>JALZDU010000156.1 GCA_030862405.1 Actinomycetota bacterium
GCGCGTCCAAGGCGTCGGCTGCAGCCAACACCGCGTGCATCAACGCCTGACCGATACCGCGTCGCTGGCTACCTGGCATCACACCGAGTGGGCCGAGTCCGATCGAGGGTCGATTAGTGATACTCGCCCGGCTACAGATGACATGCCCGACGACGTCGCCGTCCACGACAGCGACGATCGACAGCGGCGCAATGATGTCCCCGTCGACCCGCAAGTCATCCACCAGCTGAGCTTCGACCGTGTCGCCACCACTGCCGAACGCGGCGTTGTGCACTGCCCGCACAGCCCATCGATCCCCAGGACGTTCTCGACGCAGCAGCACAGGCGGATCTTGTCACGCATCTTGTCACGCGACCCGAGGGGCCATGACCAGTGCGTCGCGCTCCTCCGGGTCAACAACGACGTCCAGTTCGCGCAACGTGGCGTCGAGACACTCCGGCGACCGGGGACCGGCCTGGTATGGCTGCGCCGCGCGATCTTCGCGCACCGATTAGCCCAGCCGCTCCAGTACCGCGGTGACAGCAGCGCGTGCTCGTAGCAGTACCCGCCTCGGTGCCGGTGTACGCGCTCATCGACGAAGCGCCACGGGTGTCACCCATAGGATCGGCCGCCGCAGCATCCGAGCACGATGGCGGAGGGGCCGATGACCTGGGGGGAACGTCTGCGCAGGCTCGTAGACGGCGACCGCTTCCAGCGGTTCATCGTCGCGGTGATCGTGCTCAATGCGGTGACGCTGGGGGTGGAGACGTCCGACCGGATGGTCGCCGAGTACGGCTGGCTGCTCCATGCGGTGGACCGGATAGCGCTGGTGATCTTCGTCGTGGAGCTGACGCTGCGACTTGCCGCCCACGGGTGGCACTTTTTCCGTGACCCGTGGAGTGTCTTCGACTTCGTCATCGTCGCCATCGCGCTGATCCCGACGTCGGGGGCGTTCTCGGTACTGCGTGCGCTGCGGATCCTGCGGGTGCTGCGGCTGGTGGCGCTGGTGCCGAGCATGCGTGGAGTGGTCACGGCGCTGCTCAGCGCGGTGCCGGGGATGGCGTCCATCGCGGCGCTGCTCGGGCTGCTGGTCTACGTCGCCGCGGTGATGGCTACCCAGCTGTTCGGTGAGGGCGTGCCGGACCGCTTCGGCGATCTCGGCAGCTCGCTGTTCACCCTGTTCCAGGTGATGACCACCGATGACTGGGCGAACGTCGCACGCGAGGCGATGGCGGTCCTGCCGCTGGCGTGGATTTTCTTCGTCGTGTACCTGCTCGTATCGACGTTCGCGGTGCTGAACCTGTTCATCGCCGTGGTGGTCCGCGCGATGGAGGAGCAGGTCGCCACCGAGGTCAAGGCAGACGTCGCCGAGCACCAGCGGGAGGACGCCGTCGCCGCCGCTGCCATCCTCAGCGAGGTACGTGCACTACGCGCAGAGATCGCCGAGTTGCGGGCGCGGTCCTGATCTGTCGGGCAGCCGGCATACCGCGCACCACAGCCGTACACACCGGACAAGGCGACGCGACACAGGGGCAAGGAAAACCGGACACACTGGGAGGGAACTCGCCGAAATCGGGAGCAGGAAGGCTGGCATGGTGACTGGTTACGAGTACCGGGTGATCGAGCTTCGCGAGGGCTTGCTGGGGGGCAAGATGTCCGGTGACAAGCTCGAGAAGATCCTCAACGAGCACGCAGGCAAGGGATGGCAGCTCAAAGCCATCACCGCAGTCGAGGTGAAGGGACGCATCGGGCCTGGTGGTGTCGACGGTGTGCTCGTCACCTTCGAGCGCCCGCGCGGCTAAACTTCACGAAACCATCTGCCTACAACCGGGGCCGCAACCGAGGATGAATGGGACACTGAGAACATGATGAAGATCATCGGCGTACTCCTCATCGTCTGGTTGGTCGTGGCGATCCTCGGCGCTGTCATCAAAGGTCTGTTCTGGCTGACCGTCCTCGGGGCGGTGCTGTTCGTGGCCACCGCTGCCTACGGGTTCCTCAGGCGGCGATCAGGCCCGAAAGCGCTGCGCTGAGCATTACCGCGCTGTTACCAGTGGGAAACGCCTGCGGAGTTGTGCTTGGGATTTGTCGACCCGGCGTGTGACTATTAATCGCATGGATGCGCCGGCTTCGGATATCGCCAGGATTCGGGCGGACTGAATCTATGGCGCTTTGGTGGCGCCACTTTAGCTTCGCTGATTGACGCTGGATGAGGGAAAGCCGATGACGTCGACAGCCCGACAGGAGTCGAGCGCCGAACGAGGCAGGCGCCTGGATTCGGTGGCCGCCCACGCCGGTGTCAGGTCGGAGTCGCAGCATCTCGCGCTGCGGGCCGACATCCGCCTGCTGTCGACCTTGCTCGGTGAGACCTTGGTCCGGCAGGGCGGCGAGGAACTGCTCAAGTTGGTGGAAGAGGTACGACGGCTAGCCCGGGCAACTCTGGCAGATGGTAGCGCGGAGATCAGGTCGCTACTGTCCACGCTGGACATCGGCACGGCCGTGGAACTCACCCGGGCATTTTCGATCTACTTCCAGCTCGCCAACGTAGCGGAGCAGCTGCACCGCTCGCGGGAGCAGCGCGCCCAGGTCGGCTGGCGGCACGGACCATTGCGGGCGGTAATGAACCGGCTGGCCCGCGACGTCGACCGGGCTGACGTGGAGGCGGTGCTGGCGCGGATGGAGCTGCGGCCGGTGTTCACCGCTCACCCGACCGAGGCGTCCCGTACTTCGGTGCAGGGCATCCTGCGCCGAGT
The DNA here is from genome assembly GCA_030862405.1 of Actinomycetota bacterium. Classification (GTDB taxonomy): domain Bacteria; phylum Actinomycetota; class Actinomycetes; order Mycobacteriales; family Pseudonocardiaceae. Next base: position 2,733 of record JALZDU010000156.1, read on the forward strand.
CGCCGACGTCCTCGATCAGAACTTGCCCAAGACACAGTCGCAACGGCGGCTCGCGCGGCTGGTTGACCTGTTATGGCAGACAGACGAGATCCGACCCGGCCAACCGACGGTGCTCGACGAGGCTCGCGCGGTCGCTTACTACCTCGAGCAGCTCGGTACCCACGCGGTGCCGGACTTGCTGGAGGACCTCGAGGACGAGCTCGCCCGCGTCGCGTTCACCCTGCCCGCAGAGTCACGGCCGCTGATACTGGGTTGCTGGGTCGGCGGTGACCGCGACGGCAACCCCAACGTCTCACCGCAGGTCACCCTCGACGTTTTGCGGCTCTACGCGGATCGCGCGCTGAACATTCACCTGACGCTGGTTGCTCAGCTCGTTCAGGAGCTGAGCGTGTCCACCCGGGTGGTCGGCGTCTCCGAGGCGCTACGGTGCAGCCTCGCCCGTGACCGGCGCGTGATGCCCGAGGTCTATGACCGCTACCTTGTGCGCAATGCCGACGAGCCCTACCGGCTGAAATGTTCCTTCGTCCACGCCCGCCTGACCCAAACCCGTCAGCGGATCCGGGACGGCATGGGGCACCAGGAGGGACGCGATTACCTGGGGGCGCAGTCCTACCTCGCCGACCTGGAGGTGATGGACACCTCGCTGCGCGACCATCTTGGCGAACGCATCGCCGAGGGCACGTTGGCCAGGACGCTGCGTAGCGCCCGAGCGTTAGGCCTACACCTGGCGGCTCTCGACGTGCGCGAGCACGCCAACAAGCATCACGTCGCCCTCGCGGCGCTCTACGATCTGCTCGGTGAGCTCCCCACGCCCTACGCCGAGCTCGATCGCGAGGCGCGGACGGTGCTGCTGTCCGGTGAGCTGGCCGGACGGCGGCCGCTGACCGCCCGCTCCGCCGAACTGCCACCAGCAGCCGCGGACGTGCTCGCCGTCTTTGACGCGATCCGGTCTGCCCAGCAGACCTTCGGTGAGGCAGCTGCCAGCACCTACATCGTCTCGATGACCAAGGGCGTCGACGACGTGCTGGCCGCCGCGGTGCTGGCCCGGGAAGCCGGTCTCATGGCCCTGGCACCACCCGAGACAACACCTGCGGACCCGGCCGGTACGAGCAGGTGCACGATCGATGTCGTGCCGCTGTTCGAGACGGCCACCGAACTGCGCTGCGCCGGTGAGTTGCTCGACGCGATGCTGCGGGATCGCACCTACCGGCAGCTGGTCCGCGCGCGGGGGGATCTGCAGGAGGTGATGCTCGGGTATTCCGACTCCAACAAGGATGCCGGGATCACCACGTCGCACTGGGACATCCACCGGGCGCAGCGCCAGCTACGCGACACCGCCGCCGCCCACGGGGTCCGGCTGCGGCTGTTCCACGGCCGCGGCGGTTCGGTCGGCCGCGGCGGTGGACCGGCTGGAGAAGCGGTGGCCGCCTCGCCCTACGGCACGGTCGACGCGACGCTGAAGGTGACCGAACAGGGCGAGGTCATCTCCGACAAGTACTCGATCAGCGCGCTGGCCCACGACCACCTCGAGATCCTGCTTGCTGCGGTGCTGGAGGCCACCCTGCTGCACCAGACCTCGCGGGTGCCCCTGGAGGTGCTGGCCTGTTGGGATGAGGCGATGGACGTGGTGAGCGGCGCCGCCTGTGCGGCCTATCGCAACTTTGTCGGCCTTCCCGGACTCGGCGAGTTCTTCTCCGCCGCTACCCCAGTCGACGAGCTGGGCTGGCTCAATGTCGGGTCCCGACCGGTGCGGCGGCCAGGGAGTAGCAAGACCACGCTGGAAGGGCTGCGGGCCATCCCTTGGGTGTTCGGATGGACTCAGACCCGGATGGTGGTGCCGGGCTGGTACGGCGTGGGCAGCGGCCTGCGGGCCGCCCGTGACGCCGGACTCGGTCCGGTGCTCGAGGAGATGCGGGACTGGGCGTTTTTCAGCAACCTGCTCGGGAACGTCGAGATGACGCTGGCCAAGACCGACCTGCGGATCGCGCAATGCTACGTCTCGGTTCTCGTCGAGCCCAGTTTGCAGCCATTGTTCGATGCCATCGTCGGTGAGTATGAGCTGACCAAGCGGGAAGTGCTACGGCTCACCGGTGGCTCCACCCTGCTGGCCCGCCACCGCCTGTTGCGCCACACCTTGCAGGTGCGGGCCGCATACCTGGAGCCGCTGCACCATCTCCAGATCTCGCTGCTGGCCCGCCATCGCGCGATGGAGGAACCCGACCTCGATCTGCGTCGTGCTCTGCTGCGAACGGTCAACGGGATCGCTGCCGGGATGCGCAACACGGGCTGAGCCTGGGTTTCGGCAGGAACTCACGGGGTATGGCGCGAGCATGGCTGATGCATCGATGACCTCACCCGAGAAGAACCCCGAAGACTGGACCACGGGCGACGAGCCGATCACCGGGCCGCAGCGCAGCTACCTCGAGACGCTCGCCCGGGAGGCCGGTGAGGACGTTCCGGCAGAGCTGACCAAGGCCCAAGCGTCCGAGCTGATCGACCAGTTGCAAGAAAAGACCGGCCGCGGGCGCTAAAGATCCCTCGACACACCGGGCACCATCGGTTGACACACCGGGCAGGAGAGCCGGACACGCGGGGGCTAAGGGGCTGGGCTGGAGGCTTGGGCCCAGAACCGCTGCGGGATTCGGCCCGCCAGCCGTGCGTGCCGGCCGGCTTGCACCGCCAGCCGCATCGCTTCGGCCATCCGCGGTGGATCGTCGGCCCGGGTCACGGCAGTGGCCAGCAGCACCGCATCGCAGCCCAGCTCCATCGCCTGGGCCGCTTCTGAGGCGGTGCCGATTCCGGCGTCGAGGACGACCGGCACCTGGGCCTGCGCCACGATCATCTCGATGTTGTGCGGGTTGCGAATGCCCAGCCCGGTACCGATCGGCGAGCCCAGCGGCATCACCGCCGCGCATCCCACATCGGCAAGCTTGCCGGCCAGCACCGGGTCGTCGTTGGTGTAGGGCAGCACGGTGAAACCGTCATCGACGAGCTGCTCGGCGGCGTCGAGCAGCTCGATCGGATCGGGCAACAGGGTGCGGTCATCGGCGATGACTTCGAGCTTGACCCAGGATGTCTGCAGCGCCTCGCGGCCCAGCTGCGCGGTGAGCACCGCCTCGGCGGCACTGCGGCAGCCTGCGGTGTTGGGCAACGGCTCGATGCCGTGGCGCGCCAGCACATCGAGCACGCCGGTGCGCGCGCCGGTGTCCATCCGGCGGATCGCCACCGTCGTGAGTTCGGTCTGCGCGGCGAGCAGCGCCTGTTCCAAGATGGCGAGGTTGCCCGCACCCCCGGTTCCCAGGATCAGCCGCGAGCCGAATTGTCGTCCAGCAATGATCAGTGGATCGTCTGCCATTGGCGTCAACCTCCCTGCACAGCGGTGAATACGTCGATCCGGGCGTCGGAGTGCAGCGACGTGCCGGGCCACAACGCCCGCGGCACCACGGCACCATCGAGAGCCACCGCGACACCTGCCGGCGGCGCACCAAGCCTCCCGAGCACGTCGGCCAGCGTGGCACCGTCGGGCAGTTCCCAGCGCTGGCCGTTCACGGTCAACGTCATGGCACGCTCACGAGC
>JALZDU010000172.1 GCA_030862405.1 Actinomycetota bacterium
GTGCGGGGTCGTGGTTGGTGACTAACACGAAAGACTCGCCGACGGAGAGGGCATGGTAGGTCTGGAATATCGCTGGGTGCTTGTCGGGCGTACGCAGCACGCGTACATCCAGTTCCTGGTCGGGCACGGGAGGTTCCTCTCGTCGGGTCTAATTTGTTCAACTGTTGAAATGTGTAAGCTCTATATGAGGCATGTGGTCGACCCTGCCTTGCCTGGGGTGAAGGACCGAGCCAGACGTTTGCCTTTCCCGCCTCGCCGCATCGGAAAGCGCACCATGACAGCCAGCTGAATAGCGACGACAGAACTCAGCAGGGTGAGGAGGCGGCACGGCAGCATTCTTCCTGGTGGCCGAGGCACTCAGGTCGGGTCCCCGTGCTACGGGGGAAGCTCATCAAGGCGAAGGGCGTCTTCGCCATGCACTAAAGCAGCGAGGTAGACCCCTCAGGCACCCCGAAACCGTACAACCGGGCATCCGAAGACCTGTTGTGTGGCTTCTGAGCACGCAGGTGGACCAGCTCCGGTGGACCGAACGCTCAGTGCATCAGTGCCCCGGGCAGGGGCAGTAGGTCCAGCTCGGCGTCCGACACCAGGGCACCAGCTTCGGTGGTTGGCTTAGCGGTTATAGCCCCGAGCCATTTCCTGTGCGGCCAGCCGCGGCACCGGATCGCAGTGTCGGGACCGGTGGGCGGCTGCGAACCACCGGGTGCCCGCGGTGATTAAATCGGTGTCGTGGCAGGCATAGCCAATGCCGTGCCGGTGAAGAGAGGAGGGGCCAGCGGACGAATCGGGGATCAGTTGGAACCCGCGTTCGGTGAGCAACTCGCGGGCCAGCGCCGCCGTGGGCTCTGGTTCGGAGATTGGCACGCCCGAGCTGATCCAGTCCACGATCGGTCCCAGCGCCGCGTCGCAGTCGAATTCGTGAAGCTCCACTGTCCATGTGGCTCCTACCGAGCAGCACCACACCGCGGCCAGCGCCGGTGCGGGTAGTGCCGCAGTGACGTCGTCTCGCGCTACGGCACTGTGATCCCCTGGTTGATCCACGCGGCTCACGACCTGACTGGAATCGATCCGGGAGACCAACTCGAGCGAGGAGGATTGGTGCAAAGGAGAGCACGTTCCTCACCCGGACGGCTCATTTGTTGACCACCGCGCGCGTTACCGCTGCTCGTGTTGCAGCGGCGGGAAGCACATCGGTTCGGTGGTCTGATGAAGCGCTCTGCCCGTACGCATCGCCGTGCTGTCGGCTGTTCGGGACGGGGCGGTTCACCGCCCAGCCCACTGAGCCCAGGACGCTGAGTGAACCATCGATACCAATTACGACTCCGGTGGTTGGCCAGACCCGCTCCAGTCGCTGGTGGTCCGACTTGTTCAGCTGCCCTGGCGCCACCACCGCAAGCGGCTTGCCATCGATACGTTCGTCGGGCATGAACACCCACCTCCACAGCTTGAGGTCTGGCCTCGCTGTACTTCAGGATGGCCCCGCCTGCCCCGGAGGGGTCTGTGTAGTACCGACAAACGGGTGTCCAGTATCTGTCCGTCCCAACAAGAGAAGAGGGCTGGCGGGTCAGGGTGCCTGGTGGTCGGTGGCCGCGAGCGGGATGATCATCGCCAGGTGCTTGTCGGACCGGTCAAGCTCCAGATTGGTGACTACCGTGGACCACCCCGGGCCAGGGCACAGAGACCCTTGCGGTCACGACCGCATTCCAAGGTCGGTGACGCCCTGACCGTTTGCTCTCGAACGCCGGACGACCGACCGTCGTGGCATCGGCGACACCTACGGGCGGCGTCTGGCGATCGAGCGGTTCAGCCACGAGTTCCGTCGCCCGCACGGGGTGTTTTTGTCCCTCGACCGTCCCGAGGACGTGGAGGTGTCCTTCCGCAACTGTGGCATGGGCGCCGAGGACGTCGATCTGATCGTGGCCACCGACTCAGAGGGCGTCTTGGGCCTCGGCGACCAAGGCGTGGGCGGCATTGAGATCGCGATCGGCAAGCTGGCGGTGTACACCGCCGCCGCGGGCATCCACCCACACCGGGTGCTCGCGGTGGTGTTGGACACGGGGACCGACAACGTGGCGCTTCTCGATGACGAGACCTACCTGGGTGCCCGACACGCCCGGGTCCGCCGCCCGCCATCCGGCGCGAGCCTGCCCTCCCCCACGAAGTTAGGGTTCCTAGTAGTCATGATATTCAAGTCCATCACAGCCGGGGATGTCCTGGGGCTGTTTGATCAGCACCACGGCGCTGGGTGACGTCATCCCATGCGACCCAGCTTGATCGAATTGGAGTGTGGCACGGACCTCGCGCGGGTCGTCGAAGCGCCGTTGCGTCGACGCTGAGCGCTGCGTCGGTCGGGTGGCGCGACGTGGTCATCATCAGCAGCCACGCCACCCGACGACGGCACTGACCGCAGGCGCTGAACCTGATCAGCGACCTGCAACGCCGCCCGTCGCACTGTCGGTGGCACTGAGCGGCCATCCGCCGCGAGCGCGAGGCTCACCGCGTTGAGAAGCTGGCCCAGGGCACGGATCATGCGCCGGGAGGTCGAGGCCGTCAGTGGCTGCCCACAAAACAATATGGCCGCCTCCATGCACGTAGCGGCATCCGTTCGATCCTGCGCCAGGTGCGACGAGTCGGGCGATGTCATCAGGCTTCCTCCGTGCTCCTCAGGTTCGGGGGGCCATCAGGTCTTGATCCAGCTGCCGAGTGCGGCGCGCTGAAACGCGTTCGACCCCGCTCATCGGGTGCGTCATGCAGCCGACGGTGGCCGTACCCGCGATCCCAGCGAGGGTCTCCCTACCGGCGAGGTGACGGCATTACGCCGGGTTCGCGGCCTTGGCGGCCTCTTTCGGGCGGCAATCTCGGCTTCTATCAGGGTGCTCGGGCCGGGCACGGTGAGCACTACGGCGAGGACGACCCCGACCGGGAAGGCCCACCGGTGGTGATCGCGCGGTCGGTGAAGCTCGACGGCCTCGAGGAGATGGGCGCGGTCCGAATCCTTGATCTGGACCGGGCTTCGGGCCTCCGACAGCGCTCTCCGCTCGCGATCACTGACCACGACACACCTCCTGAGCGGTCTCCAGCCTGCGCTGGACCGTCCACCGCCCAGCCCACGGTCTGGCCTCGCTGCACTTCAGGATGGCCCCGCTGGACCCGGAGGGGTCTGTGCAGAATCGACAACTGGGTGGTCGGGATCTGTGCGTCGCAACAAGAGGGCTGTGGGGTCAGGGCGTCTGGTGGTCGGTGGCCGCGAGCGCGATGATCATTGCTAGGCGCTTGTCGGGCCGATCCAGCTCGAGATTGGTGGCCTCGGCCATCTTGCGCAGCCGATACCGGACGGTGTTCGGATGGACCTCCAAACGGACTGCCGCGTCTCCCATGTCTCCTTGAGCCTGCAGCCAGGCCCGAAGCGTCTCGATGTAGCGGGTGGCGTGCTCGGCGTCGTGTCGACGCAGCTCGACGATGGGCCCGCGGGTCGGCGCGCGTCCCAACGATGCGGCCACCCGTAGGCGCTGCAGCAAGATCTCGTCCCACGATTCGTCATAGGCCACCGCAGCCGTGCCTGGCCGGGCGGCATGCAGCGCCAAGCTTTCATCGGCTTCCTGACGACTCGCGGGCAGCGCCGCCGCAGCCGCGGGCCCGCCAATACCGGCGGACACGGTTACGTGTCCCGGCAACTCGGCGACCACGGTGTCGATCCAGTTGCGCGCTCGCGTCAGGTCGTCGTCCCCACACGGCCATATCGTGTAGACGGTGTTGCCGAACAGCGCGCTGCGACCATGCCGTGACCAGCCGAAACCGGTGGTCGCTCGTTCGAAGGCCAACAGGACTCCGGCATGTCTCTCGTTGCCCACATGGGCCTGTAGCGCGATGACCCGGAAGTTTCCTGGCGGCAAGCCGAGCTGACTGATCATGGCCATCGTCTCCGCCGTGCCCTCCAGCAACCGGATCACCAGATCGGACTCGACCTGGCGCTCCAGGTCTGCGCTGGCCCGCGACCGCAACAGATGCAGCGCAGCGGTGCGCGCACCGTCTTCGAGAACGGTCCGGCGATGGCCGGTCAACGGCATGTCCGATTCCACCCAAAGCGACCCGAGCAGCTCTCGCCCGGCGCGTACCGCGACCACCATGCGGCCATGGAGCCCATGGCGTTGCGACGGCTCCACGAATAACGGTTCGTCCGACGCGGTCAGGTGCGCGAACACCCCCCGTTGGGTGAACACTTCCCGGACCATGTCCGGCAGCCGTCTGCCCAGGATGGTCTCCGATCGCACCCGATCCGCGCCGTGTTGGAGGTTGGAATAGGCCAACACCCGCGACAATTGATCCTCGATCACCACGGCACCGCCGACCGCGGCCGCGAGGGTGTCCGCCAGCGCGAACAAGTCGGTCGGCCCACGCCCCGCCGCGGTCTCCCGCCCTTCCAGGACCAGCCCATATGCCACCCCAGACAGTTGCCCCCACGACACAGCTGGATCCACCAACACCACCGCAACCCCGCACTCATGTGCCGCGCACACAGCTTCCTGGTCAAGAGGCGCGGTCCCGCGCACCAGCACCGCCGCTGCGTGGGCCCGCGCCGCCAAGCGCACCGCCTCGATCGGCGATTCGACTCCGACCGCCAGGAACACGTCACCGGTAGCCACTCGAGCATCGGTCGGGTCGTGCAATGCCACGCTGCCCAACATCACCTCCCGCGACCGCGGGCAGCAGCACAGCCGCGCACCACTTCCTGCGAGAACGTTCACCAACCGATCCAACGTGACCATTCATCACACCCCGTCCCAAGCCAAGCACGACAAACCAGCGACGAGCCGCTTAGGGATCAAGATCGATCCGATCGAGAGCAGTTCGGTGCCCATAATCTGCACGACAGCACCGTTGACGCGCAGACCGATCTACGGCAGGCGATCCGGGGTGGTCGTGGGAAAGGGCGTGCACCGTGCCGGCGTGCCACGTGCCCCGGACCTTCACGCGTACGCGGGGGGTTGGCTTCGATGTTGCGCACGTAGGTCGCGCGGCGACCGTGCTCGGCGACCAGCCAGAAGGTGTTGCCGTCGAGCCCATTTCCGATCGGGGTCTGTCGGCGCAACCGGCCTTGCGCCCGGTCGTCTTGAGGATCGCGTAGCCCAGCGGCGCGAGCCGCAGGGTGATCGCTGCCTTGACGATCGGGCTGATGAGGTATTTGCCGACCGCGGTGGTGAAGCGGCGCTTGTCCATCGCGTCGGCCCTATCTGGCCGCCGCATCGACCGGCAGCACCGCGAGCTTGGACTCGATGCAGTCGAGCAGTTGGCGGTAGGAGTCGCAAAAGGCGCTGACGCCGGCACGCTCGAGCGCTGCTGTGATCGCAGTCAGGTCCAGCCCGGCGTCCACGGTGTCGGCGAGTATGCGCTGCGCGGTGGTGATGTCGGTGTCGAGGGCACGCTTGACGGTGCCGTGGTCGGCGAATGCCCGTAGTGTCTGCTCCGGCATTGTGTTGATCACGCCGGGAGCGATCAGCTCCTCGACGTAGAGCACGTCGGAGTAGTGCGGATCTTTCGTACCGGTACTGGCCCACAGCGGGCGCTGCGGCGCCGCGCCTTGGCGCCGCAGGGCATCCCATCGCTGTCCGGAGAACCGCGCCAGGTAGCGGCCGTAGGCGAGGTGGGCGTTGGCGACCGCGACTTTCCCGCGCAGCGGGGAGTCGCCGGGAAGGCGAGCGTCTGCCTCGGCGTCAACGCGTGAGACGAAAAACGACGCCACCGACGCGACCCCAGCGGACGGTTCGCCGGCCGCGGCGCGGCGCTCAAGTCCGGTGAGGTAGGCGTCGATCACCTGCTCGTAGCGTTCCACGGAGAACAGCAGCGTGACGTTGACGTTGACACCACGCGCGGTGAGTTCCTCGATCGCCGGCACGCCAGCGGCGGTGGCCGGCACCTTGATCATCACGTTGGGCAATGCGAGCCTTGCCCACAGCTGCAGCGCCTGCGCGATCGTCGCGTTGGTGTCGTCGGCGAGATCTGGGGTGCACTCGAAGGACACGAAGCCGTCCTTGCCCTGGGTCGCGTCATAGATTGGGCGCAGCACCTCGGCGGCGCGGCGGATGTCTTCGAGCCCCAGCTCGAAGAACAATTCCCGCGGGCTGTGCAAGCCACCGCTGACGGCGGCGCGCAGCTGGTCGTCGTAGCGGTTCGAGCCGGTGATCGCCTTGGCGAAGATCGTCGGGTTCGATGTCGCGCCGGTGACGGCCTGCTCGTGCACCAGGCGCGCGAAGTCGCCGGTTTCCAGCAACGGTCGCGACAGCGTGTCGAGCCAGATCGATACGCCTGCGTCACGCAGTTGTGAGAGTCGGTTCATCAGTTGCCTCCTGCGGTCGGCGTGGCGCTGGGCAACGGCGACTTCTGCTCAAGTGGCCTGGTGGCCGGGCCTTGGATGACGGTGCCGTCGGTGTGGAAGCGTGATCCGTGGCAGGCGCAGTCCCACGTTCGCTCGGCGCTGTTGAAGTCGACGATGCAGCCCAGGTGGGTGCACACCGCCGAGACCGCCTGCAGATCGCCGTGTTCGTTTTTGTACACGGCAAGCCGCTGGCCCTCGATGGTCAGCACGCGGCCCTCACCGTTGGGGAGCTCCGACATCGGCGTCTGATCGCGCTTGGTGAGCCGGGCCCCGACGAAGCGCTTCGCGACCGTCACACCGTGTGACAGCAACTCCTGGGGCGAGCCCTTGGAGTGGGAGCGAGCCGGGTTGCGCAGCACCGGGCGTGCGGCGAGGTCCTCAAGCGCCACGTCGGTGTCGCGCAGGCGCGCGGCGTCAACCGGCTCACCCGAGCGGATCAGCGCCTGGATTGCGTCGGTGACCTCCCAGACGTTGACGTTCATGCCGGCCACCACGCGGCCCGCCTCCAGCCAAAAGGCGATGAATTCACGCTTGGCCAGGTCGCCGCGGAATACGACCTCATCCCAGTGCGTCGCGTAGCCCGCGTACTCCATCCCGACGTCGTACTGGTCGGAGTAGAAGTAGGGCAGCCGATCATAGGAGATGCTGTCGCCGAGCATGCCCCTGGCGGCTGCGGGCCCTTGATTAAGAGCATTGGCCCAGTGCTCGACGCGAATCCGGCGCCCGTAAAAGGGGTGCCAGGCGTTGGCGACGTCACCTGCGGCAAAGATTCCGGGCACGCCGGTCTCGAGTCGTTCGTTGACGAGGATGCCGTTGTCAACCTCGATACCGGCCGCCTCAGCCAGTGCCGTCCGCGGGGCGACCCCGATCCCCACGACAACGAAGTCGCAGTCGATCGTGCTCCCATCTGCGGTGCGCACTCGCTCGACGGCCCCGCTTCCCTCGAACGCCTCCAGCGCGGTGTTGGAGCGCAACTCGACGCCGCGCTCTAGGTGCAGGTCGCGGTAGATGGCGCCAAGCTCTGGTCCCAGCACCCGCTCCAGCGGTAAGCGTGACCGCTCGATGATTGTCACCTCCAGGCCCTTGTCGCGGGCGGAGGCCGCCAGCTCGGCGCCGATCCAGCCGCCGCCGATCACGACGAGCTTCCCGCCGCGCGCGATCCGCTCGGCGATCGCGTCGGCGTCGGGAAGGTCGCGCAAGTAAAATACTTCGTCCAGGTCCGATCCCGGCATCCGTAACCGACGGCGCTCCGCACCCGTCGTGAGCAGCAGCCGATCGAAGTGGACCCGCTCACCGCTTCCCAGCGCCAGCTCCCGGGCGGCGGTGTCGATCGCCTGCACCGGCGTCGAGGTGCGCAGCTCGATCCCATGCTTGTCATAGAAGTCGACGGGGTGGACGTACACCTTCTCGCGGGGGGAATCCCCGCGCACGTAGTCCTTCGACAGCGGGGGACGTTCGTAAGGTCGCTCCCGTTCGGCACCGAGCAGTAACACGCGCCCGTCAAAGCCTGCCTGGCGTAGCGTCTCGGCGGCCTTCGCTCCCGCTAAGCTCGCTCCCACAATCGCGAATGTCTGGTTACTGGTCATCTCGGACTCCTCTCAGTTAGCGTCGCTGCGCACCTGATCCGTGGGCGGCGGGTTGGAGGCGGACGCAGCAGTGAGGTGGGGCGGGGTTCAGGTGGGCGGTCAGTCCGGTGAGGGCTAGGCCGTCGAGGAGCCCATTGAGCAGGCGCAGGTTCATTCCGCAGACGAGTTTCGGTGTAGTCCTGCGCCAGGGTGTGGAACGGGCAGTTGACGAGTGTGATCTCCCCGCCTTCGATGCGCGGTTCGAAGCCGTGTGCCTGAAGCACCCGCAGGCTCTCGTCTACCAGCCGGTCGAGATGAAACGCCGCGGTCGTGCGCGGCAGCTGCAGCCCGGCGGCAGCGTCGTCGCGACTTACCGGTCGGGGCTGGCGTACCACGTAGTCATACAGCCGGCGACGGATCGGCTCGTCGAGCGCGGCGACCGCCGAGATCTGGGCCTTCCGGGACTCCATCATGACTAACTCCTGTTGGCGAGACCCAGCATGAGTTCTAACGTCAACATATCATGGATTTAGATTTCCGCTCGGTGGTGAGGAGGCTGAGATGGAGCACCAGGTAGTGGTGGTGGTGTCGACGGCTCCCGGCCAGCTACACCGCGCTGCGGTGGGCACTGGCGCACGCGCAGGTATCGGCGCCCAGGTGCGTGCGGTCGGCTGCTGGACGCCGATAGTGGCCAGAAGGTGGGAAGTCGAAGTCACCGGTGGGCCCGTACCACCACAGCCGAGCAATAAGCCCGCGCCGCACGTTAGCTCACCCAGGTGGTGACGGCCGCATTGGCGCGGGTATCCGACGGGGCGGCGCGGGTTGCTGTGTGGCAAGCGTGGTCCGCGGCCCGGCTGGCCCAGTGCTCGTCGACGAGGCTGACGGTGCCGTGCTGCTGGTTGTCGGCCTGTTACTGCGCACGGTGTTCACCGTGGCGCCGATCTGTTCGAACTCGACAAGTTCGCTAGAGCCTGTCTCGCGGATCATGGGACGGGGTCGCGGAGCCAGATTCTGATCGATGCGATGTCGATGGTTCCGCGGTACAGGTAGTCGCATCGTCGTAGCGGCTTGCCACTGCGCGGTAGGCCTTGAGTTTGTTTATGCAGCGTTCGACGACGTTACGTTGCTTGTAGATCTCGGGGTCGAACTGTGGTGGTCGTCCTTCCTGGCTTGCGCGACGTAACCGGTTGGCTGGCTCGGGGATAGTGGCTTTGATCTGGCGTCGCCGCAGGTGGGCGCGGATCGTGCGGTTGGAGTAGGCCTTGTCGCCCAGCACGCGACCGGGTCGGGTCCGTGGCCGGGCCACGACCTTTGCGGCGGATTCGGATGCCGGCCATCACCGACTCGAAGGCCAGGCAATCGTGGCGGTGACCGGCGGTGGTGACCCGTGAGATGGGCCGGCAGCGGGTGTCGGCCGCGAGATGGACCCAACTGACGTCAAGCGGAATCCCGCGAAGCTGCACCTCGGGACGAGGGCGACGACGCATCAACCAAGCCTGCCTGACCTTGTTCCCCATCGACACAACAGTCCGGGTCAGGTCGGATGGGCCGATCACTTAATGCAACTGTGCCGTCCGTGGTCCGCTTCGACGGGTTGTTCGCGTACTTCTCCATAACATTGCATACGCGGGCAGCAGCTCATCGATCACTCGGCGGTAAGCTGGTGCTCGGTCGGTGCTCGCCTCGATCGGGCGAGGGCCGTGTTTTAGGGGGTGGGTGAAGAACCGACGGGTGGCCGCCAGATCCCGCTTCTCGGACACCAGCACGTCGATGACCTGGCCGTACAGGCTAATCGCCCGGTACAGATACACCCACCGCCCGGCAACCTTGACATATGTCTCATCGACAACCAGCGGTCCCCACTGATAGGTCGATCCCGAACGTGGTAGGGGCTTGTTGCCACGCCAAAACGTGTTGGTAGACGCGGTCGATTAGCGTTCCGTCGAGGTCGAACAGCATGCCAGGATGCTCAGGAGGGGGTTGGACCTAAGAGTCGGTCATGCAGCTCACCCTTCCGCGCGATCCCCGCATTGACAACGCAAGGTGTGCTGGCAAATCGGCTCGACGCTCGTCGACCTTGCAGAGTAGAGGGCTGGACATGATTGATTCGCTGTTGGACGATGCCAGGCTGCGGCTGGGGGAGGCGCTGCGGCATGCGCCGGTCTCCAGCGATACGCTCGAGCGGCTGCGGTTTCCCAAGTCCACCTTAAAGGTGTCCATTCCAGTACGGATGGATGACGGCAGCTTACGGACCTTCCGCGGCTACCGCGTACGGTACGACGACTCGCGTGGACCCACGAAGGGCGGCATCCGTTACCACCCGAACGTCAACGTCGACGAAGTGTCCACTCTCGCGTTCTGGATGACGATCAAGTGCGCAGTGCTGGACCTGCCTTACGGCGGAGCCAAGGGTGGTATCACCATCGATCCCAAACAGCTCAGCAAGCTGGAGTTGGAGCGGCTCTCACGCGGCTACATCGACGCGGTCGCTGACTTCATCGGTCCTGACGTCGATGTTCCGGCACCGGACGTCTACACCAACGCGTTGATTATGGGGTGGATGATGGACGAGTACTCCATCATTCAACGTCGGCACACCCCTGCAGTGATCACCGGGAAGCCACTGCCGATGGGGGGAAGCAGGGGCCGCGCTACCGCCACCGCCGACGGTGGACTTGACGTGGTCGAGGCACTGCGCGGCAAACTGATGACGAAAGACCACCCGACCGTCGCGGTGCAAGGCTTTGGCAACGCGGGCGCCACGATCGCGTTACTACTACATGAGGCCGACTACCGCGTGGTCGCGGTGGGCGACTCGCAGGGGGCTATCTTCTCCGGCGACGGTCTGCACATCCCCAGCGTGAAGAAGGTTAAAGAGGATAGCCGGATTCTCCAGGCCGTTTACTGCCAGGGCACCGTCTGTGACCTCATGGACCACGAGCGCCTTTCCAACGACGAACTGCTCGGCCTTGACGTCGACTTGCTCATACCGGCGGCGCTGGAAAACGCGATTACCGAAGCCAATGTCGACCAGGTCCGGGCATCGGTGATCCTCGAACTCGCGAACGGTCCAATCACCTCAGATGCTGACCGCGTACTCACCGAACGGGGCGTGACCGTCATACCGGATGTGCTTGCCAACGCTGGTGGTGTGACCGTCAGCTACTTCGAGTGGGCCCAGAACCGCGCCGGGTTATACTGGACGGCACAGCAGGTTCGAGACAGGCTGCGCGAGCGCATGGTCGGTGAGACCGAACATCTGTGGGCCTTTGCGACAGAACGTGAGATTCCCCTGCGCACCGCTGCGTATGCCCAGGCACTGATGCGCATCGGCGAGGCCGCCGACGCCAAAGGTCATAAAGAGCTGTACATAGGCCGTTGACGACAGGGGATCTTGAGCGGGAGACACTCGTGTACCGCTCTAAACTCATCCCAAGTAGTTGACCTGCTGTTCGTTGAGGGATCAGGCGGCGGGACGGTATTCGTTGATCATGTCACCGAGTACTTTCGGTGGCATCGAATGGGCGGGAGACTGGTAGGACAGTTGGGCGGTGATCGTCGTTGGGTGCGCGTTGGTCTCGGGACTGGTGTGGCCGATAGAGGAGTCGAAGACACACGATCGACGATCGTGCCTGATCCTTATCTTCCTCCAAATCAGCAAGTCAACCGACACACTCGAAGTTCTGGAGCGGTACAGGCCTTCTTCGGCTGCCTGTACTTCGCCGCGCTCAGACCGGAAGAGGCGGCCGGTCTCACGAAACGCAATCTCTCCTTACCCCAGGAGGATGGGGAGGCTGATCCCCTCGCTAGGGCAGATTCCAATTAGTTACGCTGACGGGTCGAGCTTGGGGTGCACCCGTGGGAATGTGCAGCCGGGTGTTCCCCCTCCCATGCTAGTGAGCGCGTCCTTGCCTACCACGGTGCCGGGAGCAAGCCATATACAGTCATCTTCCTGACGGAGCTCCGGCACCGATTCGCCAGGCAAGCTTCTGGCTTGGATCGCGCCGTGGCAGTGTCCGTACGGGCGGACAGAATCGCATCAGCACGGCTCGTCGGGGTCAAACTGGACTAGCGGATCCATGTATGCAGTGTGCCATTCGCATGGAGGCGGCCAGGCGGCACCCAGAGCCGACGTGCGGACCACCCACGTTGGGGACTCGGAGCTTTGATACGGGCAGCGTTACATTTGGACCCAGTTGACGCGGAGGATGGTCACCGTGGCGATTTCGTCGGAGATCATGTAGAGAATAATGCCCGCCTTACCAAAGGTGGTGGTGTAGCTGCGTGTGTCTTCATGCGGGTCACCGACAGCGTAGGGGTCGTCTTTCAGGTCTTCGACTCTGGCGTCGAACGCGGTGCGCCAGGAGCGGGGCAGCTGGCTCAGCTGCTCATCGGCGTAAGGGACGTTTCGAACCTGGTACCAAGCCATTGAACCTTCCCGCCTGGCATGTCAATAATCCTCGCCGATCTGGGCTGCCTTGTCGCCTGCGGTGACACGGTCCACGTCAGCGGCCACCCCGTGGAGCATCTCCGGGTTCAGACACATCACCGCTCGCACCCACCAGGTGCGTTGCACCAGCGTGAGCACCGGCTCCAGGTCGAGGGTGTCAGCGGCACGCACTAGGGCGGCGCGATACTCTGCTTCGAACCGCGACCGCTGAGCTGGGTCCAAGGCGTCCCTAATTGCCGCTGGTGTTTTCGCCACCCCCCGCGCACACACGGCGACGATACCGCTTTCTCCGACGGAATCGCTGGGTGAGGGCAACGCTGGCATCGTCGCAGGCGACGGTTGAGGAGTGGTCATGTTGCCTCCTTCGGCCGGTCACGAATCGGCAATACCGGTAGGTGGCGCAGGCAGGGCCGGAGTCAAGCGCCCATAGCTTAGGACGCGCTGAGTAGTGGAACGTTGCCTTGACCGTGGGGACACATGCTCCGGGCAGCGGCTGCAGGTGCGCGCTCGGCTATGGACCTCGGCACGACGAACTTGGACGCGTATTAGGCGTGATCACCGATTACCGCCGGATATCGCTGGACGCGACCGGACACACGTAAACATCCCCGGGCCATATTAGTGCTGGTTGGGCGACTGTTTGCGCTCGTCAAAGGTGGTGCCCCGGCAGGATTCGAACCTGCGCTCCCGCCTCCGGAGGCCGGATCCCATCCACTGTGGCGTCCCTGGCGCTCTACCTAAGTTTTTGGAGGGTCTCTAGCGTCTACAGAGGCCACCGTGTCCTGTAGTTGATTCCACGAGCCACTAGCCGCTCGCTCCCGCGGCTTGGTCAAGAATCTGGTCACCGCGCGGACCACCATGGACGTCTGGCGCATCAAGTACAACATGGTCGCCCACACCAGGTCCCGGACGGGGAGGTCGACAACCGAACGTTTCTGATCTACCACAGAGGGTGGAGGCTCATGCTTGACCCAACTGCGGGGGTTCAAGTCCGAGGGGGACTTGCACACTAGCCTCGATATTTCGTGACGGTCGTACGGTGATCTCTGTCGGCCTCTTGTGAGCTTGCTGGGTGGATGGTCGTCGGTGGGTAGGGGTGTTCCCCGGCCCTGCTTGGGGTGGCCGGTGCTCCGGGTCCTATTGGTCGTGGGGGCGGGATTGGTGGTCAGGGGACTGGTAGGGCCATCAGTGGGGTGTGCGCGGTGGTGATCACGTCGGCCCAGGGCCATGCGGGGTCGGTTTCGGGTAAGGCCAGGCGGGCGCACCAGGCCAGTAGGTCCGCCGGTGGTCCGCGCTGGAGAGTCAGCGGGAGCCACTGCCCACCCTTGGCCCGCCTGGGCCGCGCTCTGGCCGTCCAGCCCCGCGTCCGTCACGTTGCCGAGCTTGTTGCCGGTGGGTGTGATCACAACGCCCAGAAGGTTTGTTACCGATCAGGAGGTGCTCACCGTGCGAGGCCGATTTGATCGGGTCTGGCTTGTCAGGGTTGCCTGACAAGGTATTTCTCCCCAAGTACTGGGAGCCGTATCGTCGGTGGTGACAGCCTGCTTCCGGCCCGGATGGGCCGTGTAATAGGACCGCCGACCGGGTATGAGGAGGATTGGGGTCTATCCGGTCGGCGGCCAGTACGCCAGCGTCCAGGGGGTAGCCGCTGGCGTACTCGGCGAACTGGGCGCCCATGCAGACACCCAACACCCGTTCGGACCGGCTGACGTCATGTGGAGCCGGTCGTATGGGGATATCTCACCGTAGTCCCAGTGTGCGCTAATCCCCTGCTGTTGACAACCGCCGATGCCGACTACCCCTAATGATTCTGGACCACCACCCCCACGCAACCGCCTAGGTACCACCTCATCCCTAGTCATATGCACGTG
Source organism: Actinomycetota bacterium (assembly GCA_030862405.1). Taxonomy (GTDB): domain Bacteria; phylum Actinomycetota; class Actinomycetes; order Mycobacteriales; family Pseudonocardiaceae. The sequence continues at coordinate 14,260 of JALZDU010000172.1, forward strand.
CCGCTGCGATTGCGGGCGCAATTCCGGTCGATGCCGACGGTCGCGGCGGTGCTGCGGTATAACCGAGCAACTCGCTGCCAATTGGTGCCACACGATGTGGCGTAATTGCACCGTGCTGCTGAGCTTACCGGCTGTTCATGACGTGCCTTGTCAATGTGTACATTTCGTATCCGTGCGGAGAGCATGCTAATTGCGGTACGTCGTGAGGTTGGGAATCCTCTCGCGCTAGATCATTCCCGATCCGAGCTTGTGATTGACCGGGACAGGTCAGCGTGTCGCGTACATGAGCTCGTTCCGCCCAGCGAGGACGATTCGAGATGTCCAAGGGGACGGAGATCCCCGGGAGCACTCCTGTGAACGCTGATCGGTCGTGCGTTCGCTTATCAGCAAGGGAAGCGTCCACATATCGGGCACAGCTTCTCGGCATTCCGGATTCCTACGGTGTTGATCTCCGGACACATCAACAAGAGTCGCTCCGTTGGCATGATCAGCTTGGGATGGGTTGTTGATCTCGGGATGGGCGTCAGCGGCTTGGTTAGCGGGATTGTCGGTGGCGGTGTCGCGTTGGGTGTGGCCAGCGCAGTCGGTTCCCATGCTTAGGGTTTGTAGATTGCTGTTGGCCTGTGGCGGCGGTGGGAAGGGTGGGCATCGGCTGCACGATGTCAGTAAGATCTCGTGGAACGAGGATGCCGTCTAGTGTTGCATCGACTGGGTACTGGAAATTAAGGCCTTGCGGTGCTACCTCTTCATTTGGTTGCTTTGTTGGGCCGGCCATATGGGCGTGGCTGTTGTGCTGGGTTGAGTGTTTGGGATCCTCATGTGGGTGGGTGGGTCGGCCGCGGATGGCCCGGATAATCAGTGAGATGGCCGCGAGTATGGGAGCGAGCCCGATTGCAGCGAAGGGTTTGATTGCGATGCAGGCTCCGATACCGAAGGCAAGGATGGTGGCTACCACGGACAGGATGATAATGGTCGCAGTGTTGCGCATAGCGTAGTGATACACCTGCGTTTCGCTGGGTGGCGAGGGCTAGCGCATGAATGGCTCGGTGGGTCCCATGAACAGCGACTAGGCCAATCACAGACTGTGTAGTCGGTTTATTGGTTCTGGTTGCGGAGATAGTTTTCGATGATTCGCACGTTTCGGTAGAGTCTGCGGAGTTGTTTTTGTGCGTCTTTTGTGGTCTTGCATCCACCTGGCCGCGTCAGCGCTGGAGCTATTTTGTTGAGTTCCTTGATGACGTTTCTGCAGACCCGTGCGCCGTTTTCCATCCAAGTTTTTCGGTTCCCCACGACCTGGCCTTCGGGACCGTCTAAAATAATATCAAGTCGGTTACGCGGGACCTCGCTGATCGGACGGTACAGCTGCGGAAAGCGGCTACTTTCGTAATGGTCACGGCAGTCGTCAATGCATTTACGTAACCTGGGCACGTCGTGGATGTCGGTGATTCCCCAGGCTTGGACGTCGCGCCACAGACGAGCAATGTTGTCATCACCCACCTCCCCGCCTACACACTGCTCATCGGGCTGAGCGGCGAGGACCAGTCTGCGCGTGTAGGGCTGGAACAGGTCCGGCGACCTGGACTCATCGGTGTAGTGACGCACACACACCCGATCGCGGGTGCTTCCCATTTCGGGATGGTGCATGATCATGCGTCGCCCGATGACGTGTACCACTCCCGCGTCAAACCATGCGCAGCGGCCGTCGATGATCGATGCCAGGCCTTCGGGTCGCCGCGCCCGATAATCCACGATCAACCGGGCGAACGGCCGTAACACCGGTGCCGGATCGGCCAGCCGTGACGGGAGGACGACGACCAGGCCGGGAAAGCGATCGTGGTGGACCTGACGGATCTCGTCGATCGGATGGACAACCACGCCGATCCCCCGGCTGAGACACTGTTTGCGAAGGTCAACGGCAGTGTCTTCAGACTCTGGTCCGCTGCCGTAGACCACCAGCCAGGGGCCGCTGTGATGGAGGTGCCAGCCAGGTGGCCCGCTCGCGGCGTTATCCACCGGGGGACCGGTCATACCCGGATCGTCACGATTCGCATGCCTCTACGTCAATATCTGTACACGGCATTCATGATCACGTCAAACATTCATGAATCAAACGGGCTAATCCTTGCCGTGAGAGCTTCGCGGCGCGCACTCTCTAAAGATGAACACTGCGGCCGGCCAAGCGCGTTTCGGCGTGATGGTCAACGGGTGTGTTGCGCACGTGCAGGCGCTTAGTGTCCATGCGGTGCTAGCCCTGGACGAAGCTCACGATCACCTTGTCGCTGCACGCATCGTGGCCGTTTCCCTACCCTCGCAACGATGGCATCACCTTCTTGATCAAATCACCTCGGAAGTTCTCGCGGGCCAATCCCTGCCCACAGGGCCTGGCACAGAAGATGACGAGCACACTGACCAATTCGCGCGCGGTCTCTTTACTGCTGCCGCCGCGTTTCTGGCCGCCGAAGCGAACGACCTCGAAGACCGTGTCTCACTGCTGGGCGATCACCGCACAAAAGAACTTTGCAACCGGCTCCAGGACCTCGTCCACCAAGTGAGCGAGGCCACTGATACCCTCATTGCCCAACTCGAGAACAGAACCTGGCGCCAACTACCCGCAATTGCACCTAACAAATCAGACCTATCCCAGCCCGAATACACCCCACCACTACGTCGTGGCTACCGGCAAACACTCGCCAGAATCGTCTTGCCCATGGCGGCGGGCAGCCTCGGTGTCGTGATCGCCATCGTCGTCGATAACCTGCGCCGCAACACACCACTGACCATGGTCATCATCACATCGGCAGGAATACTAATTTGCCTAGGCCTACTACTCGGAGCGTCCTGGACTAGTCAAGCCCTCCAAGCCGACGATCGCCACCGCGCCCAACAACGTCGCCAGCTCACTGAAGAATGGCAAGCCCTCCGCACCGCCCGCTACCACAACCACTGCCCCCGCTGCACCAGCCCACTATCCCCACACGCCTCCTACGACGAACCCACCATCGATGAAGCACCCTACGACGACTGGCAGCAATACATAAAATAACTACAACGCAACCACGCGGGCTCGGTAGCCCTCGGGGTTATGAGGCGAACGGAACCCGTCCCATGCCTCTCCTCGGTTCCTGCGGCGTCCTGCCTACCCAGCGTCGACCGTCCCGGGTGTCCCACCGTGTCCAGCTTGCCCAACCGCCACCCACAGAGTCCTTACTACCGTTTCTACTACGGCCGTCCGAGGATCATCGCGGACAAGAGCGTTTCCCTCCCTTCCCCTGGGGTGGCGGCGGTCGCGCGCGGGAGGTCAGCGGAAGCCACATCGTCTAGCTCCGGTGGCCTGCGCGCGCTGCCCCAGTGCTGTTCTTCATCCCCGACCGGCGGACCAACATCGACATCATTTGATCTAGGCTTCGAACAGGTCGCGGGCCATCGCAAGGCGCTGAATCTGGTGATATTCCGCGCATCTGGTGATTCCCACCCTTGCGCCCAGTCCTGGGCCATCGCGGAGCGGGGCCCGCTGGAGGTAGCTCCGGTGAGTAACGGCAGAGCCCTTCAGCACCGATGGATGCAGTGTCGGTGGGCTGCACGGGCCTGCGCACGCCGTCAGTTGAGGTGGCTGCATTGGTGTCCGTGGGTTTGGTCGCGCCGGGGCGTCTGGCCGGCTTGGCGTTATGGCCTGGTTTCGTTGTGCTGGTCTTAGGCGTGGTGGAGGAGGCGAGATGCTGCGCATCGTGTCCCGGCCACGGCGGGTTTTTGTAAGTCACACATCAGAGTTGCGGCGGTTTCCGGTGGGGCGGTCGTTTGTGGCGGCGGCGGAGCGGGCAGTGGCTCGGGCCGGAGACGCCATTGTCGACATGGCCTACTTCAGCCCGCGAGAGGAGCAACCGGCGCAGGTGTGTCGGGATGCCGTGCTGGCCGCGGATGTGTATGTGGCCGTGGTGGGATTTCGCTACGGCTCACCGGTGGCCGATCGCCCGAAGTTGTCCTACACGGAGTTGGAGTTCCAAGCGGCCACCGAGGCTGGGCTACCGCGGCTGGTGGTGCTGCTGGGCGAGCAGGCCGAGGGCCCAAAGGATCTGTTTGTCGATTTGCGCTATGGCGCTCGGCAGGAGACATTCCGGGCCCAGCTGGCTAAGAGTGGGGTGACCACGGCGACGGTCAGGACACCGGAGGAACTCAGCGAGACGCTGTTTGCGGCGTTGCGGGATCTGCCGCACGCCCGGACAGACGATGTGCCAGCGGGGCGGGTGTGGAATGTGCCGGCCCGCAGTCCGGTGTTCACTGGCCGGGAGGAGCTACTCACCGCGCTGCATACCGCCCTGCAAGACGAGAAGCGTTCCACTGCGGTGGTGCAGGCCCTGCATGGGATGGGCGGGATCGGCAAGACCGCGCTGGCCATTGAGTACGCCCACCGCCACGCAGCTGGGTATGACGTGGTGTGGTGGGTGCCGGCGCAGCAACCAACGCTGGTGGCCGACCGGCTGGCCGAGCTGGCCCACGCGCTGGGTTTGGCGACCGCCACCGACCCGGTGACCGCGACGGTGGCTCGGCTGCTGGGGGCACTGCGGGAGCGGCGCCGGTGGCTGCTGATCTTTGACAATGCCGAGGAACCCACCGCGCTGTCCCGGTATCTGCCCGGGGGTGGCGGGCAGGTGGTGATCACCTCCCGTAATCCCGGCTGGGAGGAGCTGGCCACCCCGGTGGGAGTGGATGTGTTGGACCGGGGCGAGTCGATCACCCTGCTGCGCCGCCGCGCCCCGCAGCTGACCGGCGATGACGCGGGGCGAGTCGCACAGGCCCTGGGAGACCTGCCGCTGGCGTTGGCCCAAGCTGGGGCGCACCTGGCCGACACTGCCACCGGCGTGGCGGACTACCTCGCCCTGCTTGCCGAGCGGACCACCGAGCTGCTGACCCAAGGCGCTTCCCCCACATATCCGGTGTCGCTGGCCGCCAGCGTCCAAATCGCTATAGAGCGGCTGCGCACCCAGTCCCCGGCTGCGTTGGAGCTGCTGTCCCTGGCTGCCTACCTGGCGCCGGAGCCAATCCCATTGGCCCTGTTCACCACCCACCCCACCCTGCTGCCCGACCCGCTGGCGACCGCGGCTGGGGATCCGCTGGCCTTCACCGGGCTGACCCGGCTGCTGCGCCAGCACGGGCTGGCCCGCGTCGAGCCCACCACCCTGGCGCTGCA
>JALZDU010000185.1 GCA_030862405.1 Actinomycetota bacterium
GCCTGCTGGAAGGCAGGCTGACGTTGCGTGAGCGCCGTCACCTCTACATGGTTGCTGGCTGGCTCTCCGGATTGTTGGCCGAAGTGTCTCTTGCGTTGGATGACGACGCCGGGCCGCACTGCGTGACCGCACTGTCCCTGGCACAGGAGGTCGGCCATGCGGGTCTTGCTGGCTGGATACGCGGCATCCAGGCGCAGATCGCACTGTACGCCGGAGACCCACGAGAGGCGGTCACCGTTGCCAGGGCCGGCCAGCAGGTCGCGCCGATGGGATCCGCTGCGATGGTTCGAGCGTGCACACACGACGCCCGTGCCAGCGCGCGGCTCGGCGATCGCGCTGGCACACAGGTCGCTCTGGACGCCGCTGAGCATGCCTGGAATGTGCTCTCTCAGCCCCCGATCCGGAGCATCTATTCGTTCGGTGCCTGCTACTTGCCCTACTGTGCGGCGACCGCTTTTGTCTGGCTCGGCGACCCGGCCCATGCTCGCATCTGGGCGAGTGAGGCGATCAAGCCGACCGGAGGCTCGAAGCCTGAGCCAGCGGTTGGCCGGGCCATCGCACGGGTCGATCTGGCAATCGCAATGGCACAAGACTCCGAGCCGGAGGCGGCATCAGCCATGGGGCTCGAAGCGATGGACATCTGCGCCCAGCGGATAACACTCCCGGCCAGAAGACGGATCGAGGAGCTACTAGCGGCGCTGGGTCCCTTTTCGGAGCCGTGTGTGATGGAGCTGAGAGAGCGGTGGCAATGGATCTCCGGTTAGCGGGCAAGGCTGCGGCCGTCACCGGTGGCAGCCGGGGGATCGGCCGGGCGGTCGCACTGCGGCTGGCCGGTGAGGGCTGCTCAGTGGGCATCTGTGCTCGTGGCTCCGAGGATCTCGAACAGACTGTCGAGGAGTTGCGGGGCCAGGGCGTGCAGGCGTGTGGTGTCGTCGCCGACGTGGGGCGGGAGGGGGACGTCGAGCGCTTCGTACAGGAGGCCGCCACCGCGCTCAACCGGGTCGACTTGCTGGTGGTGAACGCGGGTTCGACGGCTGGAGGACGTTTCGTCACGTCAACACCCGAGGACTGGCGGGAGACGTTCGAACTCAACGTCGGACATGCCGCTCGGGCGATCCGCTCCTGCGTACCGCACATGCAACAGGCAGGCGGCGGTGCGGTGGTCATCATCGCGTCGATCTCCGGCTGGAAGCCCGCACCTCGCCCCCAGTACGGCGCAGCCAAGGCGGCGGAGATCTACCTTGCCATCGAGCTCGGGCGCGAGCTGGCTCCTGAGCGAATCCGGGTGAACGCCGTCAGCCCTGGCTCAATTCTGTTTCCCGGAGGCGGGTGGGACTCACTCCGCGAGCGGGATCCCGAGCGCTTCGAGCGGTTCATCGAGCGGGACCTCCCGTTCGGCCGTCTTGGTACGCCCGAGGAGGTTGCCGATGTCGTCGTGTTCTTGCTCTCCGAGCGGGCCAGCTGGATCAGCGGTACCCACATCTGTGTAGACGGAGCTCAGGGCCGCGCCAGTGCCTCTGCCTGGTAATCATCCGCTCCGCACGATACCGGCACGGCGGGTCGAACTCCCGGGCACCCTCGTGGGACGCTCGCTTTCAAGGTGCAGCGTAGACAACTCGTCGGCCGTTCATCTGCTAGTCAGCGGTCTGGGGCCTGTTCGTGCTCGTCCAGCTCGGCGGCATCGAATTGTAGTCGGCGTTGATGTCAGCCGCCGGTCTGGTGTCCTGGTCTCGGCAGCAGCCCGCACCTCGCCGGGACCTCCGGTGATCTTTCACGTCTCGCGCCTCCCCGGGTCCCCGCGCCGCGTGCCGAGCGAGAGCGCCCGGTTGAGCCGCGCGGTCCGGTCCGCCAGGGTCGACTTGAAGACGTACAGAAAGTCCTCCGGTGACAGTATGGCAGCTAGGGTGGGGTGTACGCCATTTGAAACGAGTACGAAGTCGGTGCAAATAGGACGGTGTGATGCTTGACCTAGAGGAGCAGATTGCCCGTGTCTGGAACCCAGATATTCGACCGTTGGTTGCGGAGGCATATAGGTGCTACGTGACCGGAGCGTCTCGCGCTTGTATCACCCTTACATGGGTAGCAGTGTCAGTTGACATCATCGAGAAGGTGGGCCGACTCGCCGAGGACGGAGATCCGGCCGCGCATGGCGTCGCCGAGAAGGTTCGCCGAGTTCGCGAGTCAAAGATGGACGTGAGCAGCCTCAAGGTCATTCAGGAGGTGGAGCGTAGCATCCTTGACGTGGCTCGCCAACTTGAGCTGATAGATTCGATAGGCCACCGCGACCTGGAGCGCCTCAGGGAAGACCGCCACCTCTGTGCCCATCCCTCGTTACGACCACTTGGCGAATTTTATGAGCCGCGGATTGAAACCGCCCGAGCACATATTTCCGCGGCGTTATCACTGCTTCTCATTCACCCACCTAGTCAAGGCCAACGTGCTGTGGAACGATTCCTACAGCACGTGACTGATTCATCCTTTAGCGGTGCAGCGTCTTATCTTTCACACACATTCTTTGATAGCGTGCGCGAGGCGGCCCGGCGACGGATTGTCAACGTGTCGATCAAGCATGCAGCACTTGAATTGGACGGCGCCTCGCCAACCTTAACTGCTTCCGAGATAGCTGACAGGATGGGCCTGTGTGTCGCAGTTTTCGCGGAGAGTGACCGCACGCTCGTACGGGATGAGATGCGGAAGACTCGTGAGAGATTGACCGCATGCTCCGGAGATGTCCAGAAACGAGCGACAGCGCGGCTTGGCTCGCTTGACGTCTTTTGGGATGCGCTAGAGGCACCCTTTCGAGAGCAGATTAACAGCATGATAGGTGCCATCGTGCTGCCTAATCGATATCACTACGAGCGTTTAGCTACTGATGATACTCGTTTGCTCGCCCTTGTAGGCAGCGACGTTGCACGTAGCAACGCAGGCGAACTCGAGCGCGTGTTCGAGAAGCAGGATGTCATCGATCGGGCAACAATTATCGGCTCTTGCCCGTCTCCGTATTTTGCATCACATATTGCAGGGTTGCTGCGCGACGCGCGCGGCTGGAGAAGCGCAGAGTTTATCACGCAGACTGCGGTGCTCCCGTGTGCGCGCTTTCTTGACATGCAACAACTATGCCTTTCCCTATCTGCTTGGGCAGAAAACGATCAATGTCGCACCGCGGGCGGAATGCTAAGTCTAATCGATGAACTCTTTGTACTAACCAAGCATCTTCGGGCCATAGACGAGACGGCTTGGCGCAACTTCCTCCAGGCAGTACAGAGACTCGAAGTAGTTGGCAGTCCATACAGGTACGAGGAACTGGAGCAAAGGGTGAATGCTGAGTACAGCAAAAGCATATAAGGTAACTTACTTACTTGAGGTTGGTTCATTGTGTAGTTCACTCACCGTGGAACGTGGGCCGTTCGATAGGAATGGCTTTCGGTCGGCTTGCTGTCAACATGAAACGCGACATGAACGGCGTCACCCCGCGACGTTGAGTCAGCTCGGCGTTGTCCTGTCGGGTCCGGTGACTATCAGGCGTGGCAGCGGCACCGCCTCTACGGAAGCGAGGGGATTCGACCTCTCGGTCCCTTGCGTGACGCTCGCTTTCAAGGTGCGGCGTGGTGTAGCCCGGTGTCGGCGATCTGGTAGCGGTCAGTGCCCCGGAGGCGCTCATCTTACTGAGCTGGACCCGGGGCGGCCACTGGATCAGCGCTCGATGTCGCCCCGGATGAACGCCTCGACGGCGTCGTAGGCCTCGGAGTCGGAGTACTGCTCGGGGGGTGACTTCATGAAGTACGACGACGCGGAGAGGATCGGCCCACCGATGCCCCGGTCGAGCGCGATCTTCGCGGCCCGCACCGCGTCGATGATCACACCCGCCGAGTTCGGTGAGTCCCAGACCTCGAGCTTGTACTCGAGGTTCAGCGGGGTGTCGCCGAAGGAGCGGCCTTCCAACCGCACGTAGGCCCACTTGCGGTCGTCGAGCCACGGCACGTGGTCCGACGGTCCGATGTGCACGTCGGCCT
>JALZDU010000202.1 GCA_030862405.1 Actinomycetota bacterium
TAGCACACGATATGACTAGCGAGATCGAAAACGACGCGGTTGAACTGTGGGCGTTGCTTGAGAGGGACCCGCTGTTTGAATTGCGCTTGCTGGCCACCGTGATGCCCGATCCGACAGAGCTTCCTCTATGGTCGGAGCCGCCAGGAAGGCTCCTCGCCGATCAGGCGGGCGCGCTCGCCAAAAATGGAATCCTGGCCCGGCTGCTTGACGAAACGAGCAGTCAGGAGGCGTTTGAAGCAGCGGTCATTACCGTATTGGATAGCGAGGCGGGCAAAGCACTCCTAGTGCACGAGGCTGTGCTCGGAGGCGAGGCACGGCGGGCGTTGGCAAGGGCCCTCGTTGCGACAGTCCTCGTCAGCCGGGACGCCGAACTTGCGATGCCGTTGCCGCTCGATGGCGCTCATCGCGACAATCTAGTCACTCAGATCGTCGCGCAGCTCGGCGGCTCCGACCGAGGCTTGGGCGCGGCGGTGGGCCGCGTGGGACTTGAGTTAGCGTTGCGGCTCGGGGCGACCAGGCCGATTGAGCGTCGGCGCGCGGCAATCACCGAAGCGGTCTCGCCGTTGGCAGGAGACATAATGTTCTACTTAACCCGTGGCCAGGGGATCCGTGACTTCATCGCGCGTGAGGTGGCCGTTGCTGAAGGTCCAGTGGTGTGTCTCGCGCACAGCCTCGGCGGAATAGCCGCAGTGGACCTATTAGTGAGCCGCCACCTGCCATCTGTACAACTCCTGATCACAGTCGGTTCACAGGCACCGTATCTGTACGAGCTAAATGCGCTCCCAACGCTGGAGTTCGGCCAGGAGTTGCCCGCGTCGGTTCCTCCATGGGTCAATATCTATGATCGGCGTGATCTGCTCAGCTACGCGGGCGAGGGGGTGTTTCCTGGGCGAGTTAAAGACCGAGTCATCGATAACCGGGTACCGTTTCCGCGGTCACACAGTGCTTACTTCGGTAACGACGACTTTTATGCCATTTTGAACGAGGTACTGCCGTGGCCGTGAGGCAAACCGGTACACGAGCTGTAGTTGTCGGCGTCGAAGAATACGCGGCCGGAGCTTCCTGGCGACTCGACGGGCCGGCACTCGATGCGTGCCGATTCGCAGAGTGGCTGATCGGCAGAGGCGTTCCGGCAGGCAATGTATCACTGTTGGTCTCGCCATTGAGGGATAATGAGGAGGCAGTGGTTCGCTATGGGTTTGACGTGCAGCCGGCCGACCACGCGACGGTCCGGGCGACCCTGTTGGATGGTCTTCACGACAGCAGAAGTGACTTTCTGATTCTATACTGGGGCGGGCACGGGGTTGTAGATGGCGGTGACACCCGTCGACTGTTCTGTGCCGATGCGTCCATCGCTGATAAGCGGAATCTCGATCTTACCGCTCTACTTAACTCCTTGCGGTCGAGCTTTTATCCCCACCATCCTCGGCAGGCGATTCTGATCGACGCATGCCAGAACCTCGTCGAGCAGCTTCACCTCGCCCACACGCTACCCGCCGAGGTCTTCCCGTTGGGTAACCCAAGCCCGTCATGCGAGCAGCGTGTGCTCTTGGCGGCGAGTCCCGGCGAGGTGGCTGTCAACATCGACGGCCGCAAGACAGGCCTGTTCTCAGAGGTGCTCCGTGCAGAGTTGTCCACGGCGCCTGTGGATACATGGCCACCGGATCTTCACGCGCTGCGGGATCGGATCGACCAGCGCTTTACCGAGCTTCGCGCGATAGGCAAGACTCGACAGGTGCCGAGCTACTTATGGTACCGCGGGGCGCAGGGCGAGACAGAAGTGGTTTTCTCGCCAACACGGAGCGTCGCGCCCCGACCTGTGTCGCTGGCAGCGCTGGGTGAGCTGACCGATGTGCTGTTAACCATCGATGAATTCGCGCACGAACCGAGTCGCTGGCAGATCATCCGACTGATGCCTCGAGAGATTGCCTCCGCGGTCAGTAGTGTGGGCACGCAACGCCTCCAGGTCATCGACCTGCTCCGGTCCTGCGAGAGGTTCGCTTCAGGGCCGTCCGCGTTGGTCGACGCCATACGCACAGCGCTACCGGACGATTTCGAACGCCGGAAGGCCGAAGAGGCAATTGACCGTGTCTGGCCGGCGACAACAGGGTAGGAACGGCACTCAGTCACGTCACGGGTTACACTCGTTGTCCAAGGGAATTTTCAATCGGCAGCACGAAAACGGTGTCACGCTAGAGGCTTGGGTGATCCGAATGTCTTTACGTGCCGACCCGCGAGGAGATCCACGACGTCCCTAGTGTCGAGTAATTCAAAGTTCTTTACTTGGGGTTGTTGTCGAGTAGCTTCTCAAAGTCCTGGTGAAGAATCCGTACCTTGACCTTGGTGATGATGTCGTCCGCGGTCGCGGTCCAGGTGAACGGCTTTGTGTCACAATTCCAGTTGTCGATGTAGTTGTTGATGGTGATGATGAGCTGTCGCACTGATCTGAACGTTCCTAGTCTGATGGCCTGTTTCGTGATGATGCCCAGCCAGATCTCCACCTGGTTCAACCAGGAGCTGCCCGTCGGTGTGAAGTGGAAGGTGACTTTCGGGTGCTTAGCCAGCCACGTGTTGACATCGGCGCCGGAATGGGTGGACAGGTTGTCGAGGACCACATGGATCTCCCGACCATCGTAGGCGGCCACGACCTCGTCCATGAACTTGAGGAACTCTTTCGTCCGGCGACGGCTAAAGCAGCGTCCCAGTACCTGTCCCGTGGCGGTGTTCAGTGCGGCGAACAGGTTCGTGGTCCCGTTCCGTTGTAGTCAGGGGTGCGCTTCGCGGTCCTCCCGAAGTTCATTGGCAGCATCGGCTGGGTCCGGTCCAGCGCCTGGACCTGGGTCTTCTCGTCGATCGAGAGCACCACGGCGTCCAGCGGAGGGTCGATGTAAAGACCGACCACATCGACCACCTTCTCCTCGAAGCGAGGGTCGGTCGAGAGCTTGAAGGTGCCCTGCCGGTGTGGCTGAAGACCGTGCTCTCGCCACAGGTCAGCCACGAAGTTGTGCGAGACTGATATTTTCTCCTCGCGCTTGAGATAGCGCGCCATCTCCCGGCTCGACCAATGCAAAAGACCCGTCCTCGCCGGCGGTGACTGGCGGGTCAACGCGAGTATCCTCGCGCGGACCTCCCCCGAGACCTCCGGAGGTCTTCCCGTGGACTTGCGATCTGTCAAGCCGTCAATGCCGTGCTCCTCGTAC
>JALZDU010000330.1 GCA_030862405.1 Actinomycetota bacterium
GATTTTTGAGCTTCCCAGCCGCAGGCGCCGGAGCGCAGGGCGGGATGAGCTGGCCTGCATCACTCTTGCAGTCGATGAGTCTGGTCGTGTTATCTGGATTCGCCAGGGCCGGCAGCGAGGTTGTGGGCGGAGATCAGGGTGTGGGGGTGGTCGTTGCCCAGGATCCGGCGCATGGTGGTGAGGGTGTCTTCGCCGAGTTGGCGAGCTCGGGGGCCGTCGTGCGCGCGGTGGGCGTCACCGGACTCCCAGCGAATGTTTACTGAGTGTGAGGCTGGGTAATCGGCTGTCACCAAGGTCCTTGGCTCGCCCGGGACGCCATCCGAGGCCGGAAGAGAAACAGGACCGTTGCCAGTAATAGCGCAGCGCGGGACCGGCCGAGGTGGAAAGAGGAGTCCTCGATGACAGCATCAGCACAGCTGAGCAATCGGCCCGCGACAGGCGGTGACAAGGTCGTACCGAGGGGCGTCAGACCGGGGCGGCCGCCGGCGCGTGCTCGACCCCTTCCTACCCGCCCCGTACCGATGGTCACTCCTGCCGTGCGGCGCCGAGCCTTGGCATCTCCAGCGCGGGTACTGGCACCAGCAGTCGCCGAGGCACACCGATCGCCACCAGTGGCGTTGCGGTTCGGCCGGGTGGTCACCCTGGTGGCATCTGCCACCGTGATGTTGGCCGTTGTCGGCGGCCTTGATTGGACCGCGTCGGATGCGCCTTCAGCGGTCCTGGCGGATACGGCGGTGACCCGGGTGGGCGCGGGCGAAACCGTTTGGGACGTGGCGCGGCGGGTAGCACCAAGATCAGATCAACGCGCCGTGGTGCAGCGAATTCAGCAGCTGAATGGCATAGTCGGCTCCGCCGTTACTCCTGGCCAGCAGCTGCTGGTGCCCAACGGAGCATTTCCTTTCCCTTGACGCTCGTCACAAACGGGTACCCGAGTTGTAGGAGGTGCACCATGACGAACGACGATGGCAGTTCCACTCAAGACTGTGCGCCGGTGCCTGACACCGCGATGGCAACCGGTAGCGAGGACGGCGAGCCTGGCGAGCAGTCCGACGCGCGCCCCTTGCGCCCGGACGAGCGTGCGGTGCTGGCCGATTTCGTGGGATCGGCGGGCGCGACCAACGCCGTCGAGGACTCGCCGGCCGCGGCAAGAGCAGCCGAGGATGATTCTGTCCTATCCGTCGATTCGGTTGTGCCGGTCGACGCGGGCAGTCCCGACGACGAAGATGCCCCGTTGACACCGAAGTTCCGTGCCCCTCCACACGGCTGACCAACGTCCATCGGTTGATCTATGCGTGGTCCAAGGTCACCGTAACGTTGGTAAACCCGAGTGAGCGGGCCAGGGTGGTGAGCATCCGGCGAGTGTTCTCCTCAGGCCGCTCGCCGTGGCGACGTTGTTCATCTTGAGTTGGGCGAGCCGGTAGAGCTGCTGCTCGCTGATCGAGCTGTCCTGGAATGCGGCCGCAATCCGATTAACGATGACAGATCATCCTGATCGGCGGATTAACTTCCTGTCTACGTACCTCAAATTGTACATAGTAGGTGGAGAGAGCAACGCGTAGATTAATTTCGTCAGCGATCCGGCCCCACCTCAACTGATCGTCGTTCCAATCCTGACGAAGGAACATGGATAATACCTCGACCGCTGCATGGTAGCTTCCGTCGCGATAGACACGGAAATCAGGTCCGCGTCGGCCTTCCTCATAACGTATCTCTAACCCTGAACGGCGTAGCTTCGCATCCACCGGTAGCTCAGCTAGTGCCGTTAGATGATCAAGATTCCTTTCACTCCTAAGGCGTTTTAGGAAGTTCCTGTCCATGCGCATGCTTGCGCCGGCATACAGATTGTTCACCGCGTCTCTACCCTTGTCCGCCTCAGGTGTCGTCACCTGACTAAACCAATGGACGCTGGGCTCAACGTAGCCGATGGGCCTAATCCGGTGAAGATCCGGCTTCGGGAAAGGAACGTCTACCTCGTTCTGCATCGTCAACAACCCTTGAGTAACCAACGTTCGGCACTTTCGCCTATAGGAACATGGCCTATCATGCCACGTGATCTCCTAGTGCACCGCGTCAGGACCGGGGACGCTACGGCTGTAGAGGCTTTGAGAACGAAGAGTTGCACGTACAGCTTCCTCTCCCCTCCTGGATGCAACTTACGTTTTACTTCCGTCAACCATCCGATCTATCCGCCTGAGACCGGCATCAACCGGAAGTCACGGTTCGTAACACCTCCAGATAATCGGGAGCTTGCGAACTACCGGGCAGCAACCCACGTATCCGATCTTGGAACAGCGGGTTCGGAAGTCCCAGGCGGCCCACTGATCGGGCAACGACGCGCACCCACGTCGAGGTCGGTTGTGTAGCAGTTATGTAGCAACGACGTCCGCCTGCAGCCATCACGCACAAGCTTCGCCCACCGCATCAGCGCAGGTGATCCGTCTAGCGCACACCACTCCACACGGTCTGCCCGGGCTT
>JALZDU010000227.1 GCA_030862405.1 Actinomycetota bacterium
CGCGCACGGCTCCCCCTTGGGTGCGGAGTGCCGCGCAGGTCCAGCACGCTCGCGAAAGACGCGGCGAGCATCAGGACACCACCGACGCTGCGCGGGCTGCGCGTGCCGCCTCGTGGTGCGCTATCCGGGCCAAAGCGAGTTCCTCACCGGCCAGGCTCATAGTGGTCTTGGCGATCTCCTCGGTCTCGGCGAGTGCGGCGAGCTAGGCCGGATCGGTGCCGCCGACCTCGCGCAGGCTCGCGCCGCCGTCGGCCATGACGGTCCGTGTCCGTGCCCACGATGTGGCCTTGGCTGCCCAGTGCTTGCTCGCCGCGGCGTTGAACGCCGCGCGCGCCTGGTCGTACTCGGATTGTCTCCGCTCCAGTCGCTGCTCGGCGCGCAGCAGCTCGGGTGTGTGCTCGCCGATCGCTGGTGGCTGCGGCCCGATCGGAGAACCGCCGGTCGTGCGACCACACGTCGGGCAGGTCGGGTGCTGGTGGTGCTCAGCCATTGGGGTTCTTGTTCCTCTCGATGTACCGATATGTGCGATGAGGTCGCCGCGCAACGCGGATTCCATCTCGTCCTCAACGATGCCCTCGGCCGTAGCTAGCACGTCGTCTTCGCTCATACTGCCCCGATTCCCTCGCGGATGGTGGCGAGTTCGCCGGCGAGCTGCCGGATCAACCCAGCCTCGACGTACCTTCCATATTCGCGGGCCGCAACGTCGGCAACGTCCCCGGAAACCGCAAGGGTGCGTGTCGCCGGATTCGCGCCGCGCAGCACCGGCGATGCCTCGGTGACGTGCAGCCCGGTAAGGAGTTGGACGTTCTTGCCGGCCACGGTGGTATGTTCGCTGTCGAGAATCTCGTATCCGAAACTCCACTGGCAACGCTCGCCGAGACCGGCTAACACCGTGAGGGGTGTCCCTACTGGCTCGACTTTCGCTGTTATGCGGCGGCCAGTGCCCAGGCTTGCTGGACCTCGAGGATTTCTTGGGTTGTGGCTGGTCGGGGGGCTGGGGGCAGAAATCGGGCGGCGATGATCTGGCGGCGATGATCTGGCGGCGGAGGCTGGTGAGCATGTCCAGGGTGGCCGGTTCGGTCTTCGTCCGGTACCAGGGAGCGGTGACCCGACGTTGCGCGGTGTCGGTGGTGGGGTGGCCGTGGCGGGCGTAGCAGATGATGAGCAGGCTGTGGCAGAACAGCCCGAACGGCACGGTCCGTTGCACGGCTTTGGTGACGCGGTTGCGAGCTTGTCCGACCCCGAGGATGTTCTTCACGTCGAAGAACATGACCTCGATGCTCCACCGGGCGGCGTAGCGGGCGATGATTTCCTCGGGGGTGGTGGTGAGGTCGGTGGTGACCAGCGCGAGGTTGTAGCCGCTGCCGCTGGGTTGGTGGGTGTCGCGGAGCAGGATGACGCGGACGGGGTCGGTGCGCCAGGTGCCGTACCACAGGCACACCCGCTGGATGATCTGCACTGTGGCGCTGGTGCCGTAGCGGGCGACGGTGGTCGTTTTCCACGTTCCGGCGCGGGCGATGTCGGCTGGGGTGCCGATCCGTTCGCCCTTCACACGTGGCCGGCCGCGTCTGCCGGTGCGCGGTGGCGCGGGCTCGCAGAACGCTGCGTTGGACCGGGCGCGGGTGGTGATGGTCATGTCGTGGCCGAGTCCGGCGAGGGACCCGGCGCCGTAGGCGGCGTCGGCGACGAGGTCGATCCGCCGGTCACCGAACCGTTCGGCGAGGGCGTCGACCAGGTCCCGAGCCAGGTCGGGCTTGGAGCGCTCACCTCCCTTGACCGCCAGGGTCGCCAGCACCGGCAGCGCCACCGGACGCGAACAGAACGGCAGCGTCACCACGATCGCCACGACGACCCAGTTGTTGCCGAACCCCAGCTTGAGCTGGCCCGCAGCGGAGCCGTCGTGGAACCAGCCGACCCCGTGGACCTTCTTCCCGCGACGGCGCAACAGCGTGTCATCGACCGCGACCGTGATCGGTGCGTCCGCCGGGAGCAGGTAAGCCACGACCAGCTCGGCCACCGCCAGCCCGAGCTGTCGTGGGCACCACCGCGCCGCGGAGAAGAACCGATGCGCTCGGGCGTGGTGCCAGACCCGGGCCAGACCCGCCCCGGTCAACATCCCGCACACTGTGCGTCCGACCGGTTGGGCCACCAACCCCGCCGTCAACGCGGTGAACGTCTCGAACGTCGGCGCGGTGAAACACGACCGCAACGGATCCAACACCCGCGACAGCGTGGCGGGTAGGGTCAGGCCCCGGAGCATCGGCGGCACACTCTTTCCACGGAGATGTGACCAAGACCGCCGATGCTCCACCCATCACCCCCCCAAGATCAACGCGACACGCCGGCACTGAGGGATGGACACACTCACCCCGCCGACCACGGTCATCCCCGCCGCCACCGAGCACGCCCGAGTCGCTGGCCCTCCCAACTCACATGGAAAGTGCGAAAGTCGAGTTGCCATATGCCGTAGTTAATAAGTGTTAACAAGATAATAGATTGCAGGAGTAGCCAGGCAAATGATGCTATACCGAAGAACAAACCCGGGTTGCTGCGTCTGTACTTGCGCAGCAGGAAGGCGTAGAACTCTAGCGCTTTGAGAACCAAAAGCCCGATCGATAAGTTAGTACTGAATCGAGTGAGCTGCCCAGCATCGAATATCTGGACTTCGTCGCTTCGCAAGTCGTCCGAGACGGAAAAGGAGCTGCCGAAGAACTGAGAGTTTACGAATCGATTAACCAGATTCTGTTGGGTAGTAAGGAACCTCGGTGCCGTGACTGCAGATTGAATTGCCGCGAAGTAATGATAGAGCAGAGCTAACGTGAGGATCACAACAGATGGTGCCACGATGGCACGAGCGGTAGT
>JALZDU010000228.1 GCA_030862405.1 Actinomycetota bacterium
CCGTGGTGTCGTAGCCGTAGACGACGTTGGCGGCCGAGTCACCGACGAGCAGCACCGGGATGCCGGCGGAGTCGAGCAGCGCGGCGGTGGAGTAGTCGTAGGCGGTGAGCATCGGCCAGCGCTCGCCACGGTGCTTCGCGGCGACGAGGTCGAGGGTGATGATGCGCCTGACGGGCCGGTCACCGGTCGGTGGAGCACCGTACAGGGTGGGTTCGACAGCAGCGGTCATCATGGACCGTCCTCCCTCGAGGCCCTGATGGTCGTGGGTCCCCGGGTCGTGCGGATGGCTGATGAGCCAAGCCTGACACCGCTTCCAGAGGCCGGCACGAGGGTGCGACCAGCGTCACAGCAGGAGCTATCCGGGGGTCCGGCCGGCGGCGGAGGGAGCCGACCGCGCAGACGTCGAGCGCCAGGCGCCCCGGGGTAGCGTCTCTCCTATGGCTCTTGTGGTTGAGCGTGTCGTCCCGATCCTGCGGATCTTCGATGAGACGCGAGCCCGGGAGTTCTACGTCGGGTACCTGGGCTGTGTCATCGATTGGGAGCACCGGTTCGACGGGCAAGGACCGCTCTACATGCAGGTCTCACGCGGCTCGCTGGTGCTGCACCTGTCCGAGCACCACGGCGACGGCTCGCCGGGCCACACCGTCTACGTGGCGGCGACCGGTGTCCGCGAGTTGCACGCCGAGTTGCAGGCGAAGGACTACCCGTATCTCAACCCCGGCATCGGAGAGAGCCCGGGCGATGACGACGGCGGAACCTGCCTCACCTTGCTTGACCCCTTCGGCAACTGCCTGCGCATCGACGAGCGGGTCACGTCCCGGGTGGTCTAGTTGCTGTGAACGGCAACCGCGGCATTGGTGGCTTGGGAAACGCCCCGTAGAACGGACGCGAAGTCAAGCGAAGCGGACATTCGGACCAACTCCTCACGCACACCTTACCGCCGGATCGGCGCGGGTGCTGTGCGGATGTGCGGATGTCCCCCGGCCGGCCGCATCCCCCACGAACAGCAGCGAAGGCTCCTGCGGTGCCTTGGGCGAGAGTCTGGTCAGCCACGAGTGGCGCAAGGCAGGATGACGGCACAGGCATGGTCCTTCTGGACGATCAACGGCATAGGAAGTTTGATCATCTACTGGGACCGGCCTGACCCGTCGATAGGTACGTCGATCCGGCAGATCCGGCGTGCCCATGCCAAACCTCCCGAACCGCACGAAGCAGTCATACCGCAAACATGACGGAGCCCTGGGATCCTTCTTTCCCTTGGCTTGGTTCTCGTTGTCGGTCACGGCCACCAAAGACCGCTCATCACCCAGATCATTGACGAAGGCGCTGTGCTGCGCGGTGGTCCACCCCAAGGCACCCCAAGGCACCAAGTCGGCTCTGAGCTTAGCAGTCAAATCGGCCGTTCTGTATTCCCACGAGGAATGCTGTCCACTCGTCGGAAGTGAACCTTAGGACCGGCCCGTGCGGGTTGTTTGAATTCCGGACCCAGACATGGTCGTTGGTGTGGGTGATTTCTACGCAGTCACTATTTGAATCCATGGATGCTGTACTCTTTCGCCAGGACGAAGGGGGCGGTGATACTTTGCTCACGGCTGGCTCCTTCTTTTCCAAGGGGCACACCTCGCCTGCGCTTCGGCTCGGTTTGTCCAAGGACGGGTAAGTGGGGAGGTACGTCAGCAGACTGTACTGCCTCGCCTGATTGTCGGAGTAGGACGGAGGGCGCATACCACCCGAACCAGTCCGCTCGCTGTGGCATGTTGCTGCGACGGCGTGGGTAGCCGCACCGGCAAACGACCGGTGACGCGATATGTTGGAGTGACAGGAAAAGCCCACAACCTGGGCCGGTCCAGCTGCTGAAGCCTCGGACCGGGCGGGGCGACACCGGTCGGAGCGATGGGTAGGCTCCGCGTTGTGAGTGAACGAACTGACCGCTATCGACATCGTGCTGTCATGGGCGCGGGAAGCGCCGGGTTGACCGGGCTGGCGCTCATGCTTGGTGCGCTTGTGGCGCGGACGGTTAATCCAGACGGAGGTGGCGCCAGCTCAGCTGTAATCGTCGCCGCGACCGTCGGGATCATGACGATCATCTGTGCTATAGCCACACATTTTGTTCTCCAGCGTCGGCCTCGGGCAGGAACCCGCTCTTGGCGCAGCGGACGGCGGTAGCCGGTCTGACGACCACAGATCCCTGCGATGAGCTTCCCTTATAGCAGGCCAGCCGACACCAGATGTGACCTTGGGCGGCATCAGACCGCTGCCCAATACGTAGGGTTAGGACGCTGCCAGATCCCGGTTGTGCCCGTGCTGGGCAATTCGAAGCTGACCTCATTACTTCGGCTCAGCCTCGTCCGATGCTTCGGTCTCGGTCCGAGTTCCGCGACGGCTTAGCCGCCGATGACCGACCCTACTAAGAACCCAAGCACTAGTGAACGTGATTATTCCACCGATGCCGATACCGCCCGCTGTCCAGGGCGACAGAGCGGCTACCTGCACGGCGACGTCAATCCCGGCGATAAGCAAGGCGAGCCCGGTGATGAGCATGGCGAGGTTCAACATGAGCAGTCCGCCCAGGGACGCCATGAACCGCAGGGAGCGGCTCAGTGACTCCTCTGACGTCATTGCGTGACAGAAGACACGGTAGAAGAGATCCAGTATGTCTTGGGGGCGGTAGGGCTGCGGCGTTGCAGCCGCCGTATGAGAGCCTTTCGCAACCATGGGTGCACCCTGGGTAGGCCCTCCGTGGCGCGCCCGCGATCGGGCACGCTTACGCCGTGGCGCCCGCCGCGGTCTGTCTCGACCAGTCACGACGCCGCGTGCGACCTATCAACCCGCAGGCTCATGCGCCACCACCCATCGGCTGGCTAGTTCGTGTAACGCTGGTACGTCCTCCAGCGATGTTCTATCTGCCAGGCTCTCGACGCTACGTGGCACCGTGCTATGCGTCAACCGGCACCTAGCACGATCGTCGGCGTGCTCAACTTGTCAAGACCTGGCGACCCGCCGTAATGCCACGTCGCTACTTGCCCTGTGTGTTGGTCTGGTAGCATAGAGCTACCTGGCATGGCGCGGGTGATCCACTGGAAGCGAGCTGCCAGGCGTTGGCCTGACGGCAGCTGTCGAAGAAGGGACAGGATAGATGGAGGCAGATCCAGACCCGACTGTGCAGCGTCATCTGGTCCGAATGGAGCTCAAGAAGGCGCGTGACGAGGCCAAGATGAAACAAGCGGCGGTCGCTGAAGCGATGGACTGGTCGTTGTCGAAGCTCATGCGCATCGAGAGTGGTCAGGTGGGCATCTCTACCAACGATCTGCGGCAGTTGCTCAGCCATTACGGAATGAAGGACAGTCGGAAGGTCAACGACCTGGTTGAGCTTGCGAAATCGAGTCGGGGAGCGTCTGTCTACGAAAAGTACGATGATGTGTTGGCACCGGGCTTTAAGAAGTACCTGTCCTATGAGGGATCTACATCTGTAATCCGTCATTACGACTTGGTCGTGGTCAGCGGGTTACTTCAAACCGAGGAATACGCCCGAGCGATCATCGAACACGTTGCCGGGCGCGGTCCGGATGAAGCAACGAAAGGGTGGCAAATCCGAGAGCAACGCCAGCAGCTGCACGAGCGCGTGAATCCTCCCGAAATGTTTTTTATTATGGATGAGGCAGTTGTGCGACGGCGCGTTCGCCGGCAAGCGCACGTGATGCGCCACCAGTTGGAACGACTCAAGGTGTTCGCAGCGGAGCCGCACATCAGTATTCAGATTATCCCGTTTGATAGAGGAGCCCATCCGGGCATGGCCGGGAACTTCACCTTGCTTGAGTTCAAAGATCCGAACCTGGATGATATGGTATACTTGGAGAGCCATGGCAATCTCCTGATTCGTGAAGATGCAGAGACGATTGCCAGGTATGGAGACAAGTTCCAGCAGCTGGAGCGGCTGGCGTTGCCAACAGAGGAAAGCGAGGCTCTGCTCGACCAGCTGATAAGCGAGATTTAGCTATTGAGCTGGTGGTAGTGTGTATCGGTATCTGGTGTGGCCCCGATTGGTGAGTCGACTCGATCGTCTATGGGGTTCGAGCAGGCGGGCGCGGTGCCAGATGGCCCGTACTTACAACAGATGCTGGCGCTGATGGGTGAGCTTTCGGAGCGGATTGCCGAGCAGAACCGGCTCATCGTGGTGCAAGCGGATCGGATCGCGGAGTTGTAGCAGCGGGCTGGGCGGTCGGCGGTCGGTCCCGGGATCCGAACGTCGATTTAGTGAGCTAGGTGGGTGGGGTTGTAACCCGGGGGGTTGTAACCCCGAACGGTCACGTCGCCCGTCGTCTCGATGAGGAAAAAGGTGGGGCAGTCGCCATCGTCGCAGGTTGACGAGGCCAGCACGGCCAGTGCCACGGTTGATCCCTTCGAAGTCAATCTTGCTTCGAGGTGGAGCCATGCATGGTTCAGGTCATCGGCGCATCCGGTTAACATATCGTGCCTTGCGCATCTGGAGCTGCTGAGCCGGCACGCAGATCGGGCTGCTGCACATCCTCGCGTTCCCTGGCCGCATGGCTCATTGAACCGGCACATCAACTGCCCCATCTGCTCGTCCAGTCGTTTCGGCCTCGGCGCGCGGCCCGTCGCTACGGCCACTGCGCCAGCTTCTCACTTTTCTCACCGTATCCAGGTGAACAGCCCGCGAGAAGAGGCAGATGGTCAGACCCTGCCTCAGGCAACGCCTCGGCCTGTACCGGGACTTCCTGTGGCGCCACGCAGTAGTC
>JALZDU010000244.1 GCA_030862405.1 Actinomycetota bacterium
GTGGCATACGGTCGCACGCCGGTGGTCGGGCCGGGCCGTTGGCGCGCTGGTCGGTACCTACGTCCTGGCCGTTGTCCTGCACACGCTGTGGGAAATAATTAAAATCATCATCGCCTATGTTGTCCTCGCGGTCATCGCACTTGGCCTGCTCGGCGCGATCACCCACCGCCTCGCCCGCAGCGGGCCGGGCGGTACCTCCATGGGAGGCAGTGCAGCTGCTGTTGCTCACGACAGGTAGCGGTTGACCTACCCCTCTGCGACGCTCAGTCGCGGACCAAAGGGTCGTCACTAGCAGCCGATAGTGACGACCTGGTGCTAAGCCCGGAGGTCTTCATGCCGTTCACTGACCTTGGCAACAAATGGATCTTCGGCGGGGCACACTGGGGGCACACCAGCTTGGAATGCGGCAGCAAGTGCCCGCAAACGTCGGCAAGCTTCGCCGCTGGTCAGGCGACTCGCCGAGCCCAGCCCGCTGGTCAGAGGACGACACGAACTTTGTCCGGCTTACAGGCCAGCTCGTCCGCCCCGCGCTCCGTCACCTGCGTCAACGGGTAATGCAGCGGGATTCATCAGGAGGAACGCTCTCGCTACTTCTCCAGGTTTCTCAACGCTTCTCGACGTCCGACGACCCGGTGACGGCCCGAGGAGTCGATCTTGCATGCTGGGGCTGTGTGGCATCCCGTCGAGTGCGCCACGAGGCGCTGCTGTTGTCGGATGGAGGTGAGAGACCGTCCATCGCTTTGTCGTCGTAGCGGCGAAGTGAAGCTGGAGGCAGCCTGATCCGGGGGACGCCGGGGAGGGTGGGAGCAGCCTCGATGAAGTCGCGTCGGTTCAGGACTGCCGGATGGGCCGGGCGCGGTGAGCGAGACGGGAAGGTATACGAAAGAAACCGGTGTTGTTACGCCTCTTGAGATGCCGCCAGCTCGAACCCGGTAGATCTGGGCTGGATTGCGGTGCGCACCCATTTGCATTCCTGTGCGGTGGGGAACTTCTGGTTGGGTCTTCGACGTCTGGGCCAGGAGGCCGTGGTGAATGTCTACGGCGTAGCCATGGCGATGCCGCAGGGGTAGAGCCGGATGCCTCACCCGTTGACCGGACAGCAGTGAACGTGGGAACCGCCCGTGGTCGTTCCTCACCTGGCCCTCACACCGGAGGGCAGGGGTGGGGATAGGTGCGACGCCGGCTGAAGGCGCGGGTGGGGCGGAGCCGTCGTAGTACTCCGAGCGCGGGAAAGCCGCGTACCTGGGGAAGGACGGCAGCGTGTTTTGAGTCACGAAGGGAACGCAATGCCCGAAGATGCGCTGGTGAATACCGGCGCCGTGGAGTGGCCAAGCGTTGATTCGGCCTATTTCACGGTACGGAGGATGCAGACCAAGTTGCACCGTTGGGCGGGAGACGATGCCTCCCGCCGGTTCGGTGACCTGTTCAACCTCGTCTATGACCCGGCGTTTTTGATGCACGCATGGGAACGCGTGTCCACGAACACCGGCGCCCGGACCGCCGGGATCGACCAGGTCACCGCGACCTGGATCGAGTCCCGGATCGGGGTAGGGGAATTTCTGGGACAGGTCCGGAACTCGCTGAAATCGGGCGAGTTCACCCCGGTCGAAGTGCGGCAAGTGATGATCCCCAAGGGGACTTCCGGGAAGTTCCGGAAACTGGGGATCCCCACCATCGCAGATCGGGTGGTCCAGGCCAGCCTCAAGGCGGTGCTCGAACCCATTTTCGAGGCGGACTTCGAACCGTGCTCGTATGGGTTTCGCCCGAACCGCCGCGCACACGACGCGATCGCCGAGATCCATTACCTCGGCACCCGAGGATATGAGTGGGTGCTGGAGGCCGACATCGCCGCCTGTTTCGATGAAATATCGCATACGGCAGTGATGGATCGGCTGCGGGCCAGGATCAAGGACAAGCGGGTGTGTGCGCTGGTGAAGGCGTTCCTGAAATCCGGGGTGTTCACCGAACTCGGACGCCAGGAAGAAACACTGACCGGCACCCCCCAAGGCGGGATCTTATCCCCGTTGCTCGCTAACATCGCCCTCTCGGCGCTGGACGAATATTTCGACCAGCACTGGCACGAACACATGGGCACCCCGGGGCAACGGCGCCAGCGTAGACGCCACGGCCAGGGCAATTACAGACTCATCCGCTACGCGGATGATTTCGTCCTGATGGTGTCCGGGAACCGGCACCACACCGAGGCACTGCGCGAGCAGATGACGGCCGTGCTCGCCCCACTGGGGCTGCGGCTGGCACCGGACAAGACCCGCACCGTCCATCTCGACGAGGGCTTCGACTTCCTCGGCTTCACCATCCGCCGCAAGCGGAAACGAGGAACGACCAAGCACTACGTCTACACCACACCGTCCAAGACGGCCATCCAGAAGGTCAAGGACAAGGTGAAGACTAAGACGTACAGGTCAACCCGCCACCAGGACCTCGACACGCTCATCCTGAGCCTGAACCGGTCCCTGCGCGGGTGGGCGAACTACTTCCGATACGGGGTGTCCAAGGCCATATTCAGCGCAGTCGACCAGCACGCCTGGCGGCGACTGATGCGCTGGATACGCGCCAAATACCAGGGCAGACACCGGCTCGGAATGGCACAACTCCGCCGTCGCTTCTGCGACACCGGCTGGAGATTCGCCCACAACGGGGTCGTCTTCACCGGCGCAGCCAGCGTCTCGGTGACCCGCTACCGCTACCGCGGCAGCAACATCCCGACCCCCTGGACCCCGACACCGAAAACCGCCACCAACGGCTAACCAACGGAAAAGACACGCGGAGAGCCCGGTGCCGAGAAATTGGCACGCCGGGTTCGGCGGGCGGGCACGGGAAACGGACCCGGGGCAACCCGGACACCGCGCCCGTGTCCGACCCAACCAGTGCGTAGCCCGACCACGCGGCTCCCTGGGCCAGCATCCCGTACACCTGGACCCGCATTCCCGGCACTGACTTCGAAGTGCGGGCACTGACCGCCAAGCCGCTAGCGGTGCGCGTGACCGTCCCC
>JALZDU010000262.1 GCA_030862405.1 Actinomycetota bacterium
CCCTCGGTTATGGCGTGCGGCAGCACGGCGAACGAGTCGTTGGTCAGCACTATGTCGGCCACCCCGCGGGTGGCCTGGCTGCCACTCTGCATCGCGATGCCCAGGTTGGCCTGCTTGAGCGAGAGCACATCGTTGACCCCGTCGCCGGTCATCGCCACGTAGTGCCCCTGCCCGTGCAGCGCCCGGACTAGCCGCTCTTTCTGCTCGGGTGTGATACGCCCGAAGACTCCGTGCTCGACCGCCGCCGCGGCGAACGAGCCGTCGTCGAGCCGGTCCAGCTCCGGTCCGGAGATCAGCTTTGCTTGCGGGTCGAACCCGGCCTGTACCGCGAGCGCCTTGACGGTTTCCGGGTTATCGCCCGAAATAATCTTGAGATCCACGCCGGCCCGCGTGAAGGCCGTGAGCGTCTCGTAGGCCCGGGGGCGCAACTCATCTGTCAGCCCGATGAGGCCAAGCGGTATCAACCCCTGCGGGTCGCGGACCTCGTCGGCTCCATCGTGTAGCGGGACCGGCTCCGGCTGGTAGGCGAAGAGCAGCACCCGCAACCCGCGCGCCGCCCACTCCTCACCGTGCCCATCCAGCTCGGCGCCCTGCCGGAGGTGTGAGCGCAGCATCTCCGGCGCCCCTAGCACGTAGACACCCCGGAGCGAGCGGGGAGTGGGAAGGTTAGGAGCAGCCGTACCATCGGTTGCGGCCGCAGGCTCCTCGGGATTGCCTTCTTCCTGCCCGTCAAAGACGAGCGCGCTCCACTTGCGCGCCGAGGAGAAAGGCACTTCGTCTGTTACTGGTTGCTTCTCTCCCGGCAGTGCCTGCGCGATCGCCTCGCTGGTCTTGTTGCCGGTCGTCGTGCTGGCGACGAAATCGCTCAGCCGCCTTTGCAGGTCATCACGGTCGATACCTAAAGGTCTAATGTCCTGCACCTGCAAGCGGTTCGTGGTCAGCGTGCCGGTCTTGTCCAGGCAGAAGGTATCGACGTTGCTCAGCGACTCGATAGCGTTCGTCTGCTGTACCAGCGCGCCCTGGCCCGCGACCCGCATCGCGCCGAGCGCGTAGGCGACCACGATCGCTAGCAGGAGACCTTGCGGCACCAGGCCGATGACAACGACCAGGTGCTGGACCAGCTCGACGAAAGGTGTGCGGTAGGCGACCGCGCTGACGCTCAACACCACCATAAGGAATCCCGCCACCAGTATCATCAGCCGAATCATGCCGTTGATCTCCCGCTGAAGCGGTGTCAACACGCGACGTTCGGCCCGGGCGCCGGCGGTAACCTGGTTGGCGAAGCTGGCCGCGCCGATCCGTTGTGCCTCGTAGTGGGCGCTGCCGGTAACGCAAAAGCTGCCCGAGAATACCTGGTCGCCGTCCCGCTTGCGGACCAGGTCCGACTCGCCGGTAAGCTGCGACTCATCCACTTCCATCGTCCCGCCGCCTCCCACCGTGCCGTCTACGACGATCTGGTCGCCCGGTCCGACCATCAGCAAGTCGCCGCGGACGATCTCGGCGGGGTCCACGTCCTGCTCGTGACCGTCACGGATGACCTTCGCCGTCGGGCGGGTCAACAGGGCTATCTCATCGAGCTTGCGTTTGGCGCGCACCTCCTGAAAAACGCTGACGGCGACGTTCGCGAGGACCACCGCCATCGGGAGGATCGCATCGAACGGGCGTCCGAGGAGCACCAGCAACAGGCATAAAGCGTAGAAGACGTTGTTGACGAAGCTAAAGACGTTCCCGACGATGATCTGGTGATAGGTGCGGCCGGGG
Organism: Actinomycetota bacterium; assembly: GCA_030862405.1. Taxonomy (GTDB): domain Bacteria; phylum Actinomycetota; class Actinomycetes; order Mycobacteriales; family Pseudonocardiaceae. The sequence continues at coordinate 1,762 of JALZDU010000262.1, forward strand.
GGAGGAGGCGGAGCATTGATCTCGCCGCGCGCCTTTAGCGCCACCACCTCGTCCGCCGACAGTCCGCTGGTGTACTCAGTTATCAAGTCCGCACCTCCAATAATCGGTTGTAACCGCTGCGGGACATCTTCTCCCCTAACGTGTTCTTCCCCTAAGTGTGCCTCGCTCGAAAGCCCCCGTTTATGCTCCAAGATGCGGTGATAAGCTAGCGAGGTGGTGACAGCAGCAAGTGGCATAACCAGCGCGGTGACGATCGAGCCACCAAGCCACTCGCCCCATGAGCCAAAGCGTAGCTCCGCCGCCAGTGCCAC
>JALZDU010000266.1 GCA_030862405.1 Actinomycetota bacterium
TGGCTGATGCTGATGTGATCGTGGTGGGTGGTGGGCTGACCGGATTGGTGGCGACCGCGGAGCTGGCTGGTGCTGGACGGTGGGTGCTGCTGGTTGATCAGGAGCCGGAGTCGGGTGTGGGTGGGCAGGCGTTCTGGTCGTTCGGTGGGCTGTTCCTGGTCGGCTCCCCGGAGCAGCGGCATCTAGGGATCAAGGACTCGCTGGAGTTGGCGTGGCAGGACTGGCTGGGTAGCGCCAGTTTCGATCGAGGCGTTGATGATCCGGCCGGCGAGGATTACTGGGCGTATCGGTGGGCTCGGGCGTATGTCGAGTTCGCCGCTGGCGAGAAACGGTCGTGGCTGCATGGAGCCGGAGTGCGATGGTTTCCGTTGGTGGGCTGGGCGGAACGGGGTGGTTATCTCGCTGATGGGCACGGAAATTCCGTGCCGCGCTTCCACGTCACCTGGGGCACCGGGCCTGGCCTGGTCGCCCCGTTCGAACGGCGCGTCCGAGACGCGGTGGCGCAGGGTCGGGTGGAGTTGCGGTTCCGGCACCGGGTGGATGAGTTGACTGTCACGGACGGTGCGGTGGACGGGGTGCGCGGTGTCCGGCTGGAACCCAGCGCCGCGGCCCGGGGAACCGCCAGTTCGCGCCGGGAAGTGGGTGAGTTCGAGTTACACGCCCCGGTGGTGCTGGTGACCTCGGGCGGGATTGGCGCGAACCACGATCTAGTTCGCCGGAACTGGCCGGCGCGGCTGGGCCAGGCGCCAAAGCGGATGATCTCAGGCGTGCCCGAGCACGTTGACGGCCGCATGCTGGCTATCACGGAACGGGCCGGTGGGCGGATCGTCAACCGGGATCGGATGTGGCACTACACCGAGGGCGTGCAGAACTGGAACCCGATCTGGGCTCGACACGGCATTCGGATTCTGCCGGGACCGTCGTCGATGTGGCTCGACGCGCGCGGGCGGCGGTTTCCGGCGCCGAACTTCCCCGGCTTCGACACGTTGGGCACCCTCAAAACGATCATCGACACGGGCTATGACTACTCGTGGTTCGTGCTGACCCAAAAGATCATCGAAAAGGAGTTCGCCCTGTCCGGGTCCGAGCAGAACCCGGACCTGACCGGTAAGGACATCTGGCTGACCCTCGGTAGGGTCCGGCCGGGCGCACCCGAGCCGATTGAGGCGTTCAAACGCAACGGGGCGGACTTCGTGGTCGCTCGAACCCTGCCCGAGCTGGTCCAGGGCATGAACAAGATCACCGAAGAGCCACTAATCGACTTGGTCAATCTGCAACGGCAGATCGAAGCGCGTGACCGGGAGATGGACAACCCGTTCACCAAGGATCTCCAGGTAATGGCGATCCACAACGCTCGTCGAGCGCTCGGCGAGCGCCTGTTCCGCACCGCCGCCCCGCACAAGCTGCTCGATCCCAAGGCCGGGCCGCTGATCGCCGTCCGACTCAACATCGTCACCCGCAAGACGCTCGGCGGAGTGCAAACCGACTCTGCCGGTCGCGTCCTCGACGACGGCGGACGCCCGATTACCGGGCTGTACGCCGCCGGTGAAGTCGCCGGGTTCGGGGGCGGCGGAGTCCACGGCTATCGCTCACTGGAAGGCACCTTCCTTGGCGGCTGCCTGTTCTCCGGCCGGCAGGCCGCACGTGCGATCACCGCAGCCACTGCCTCCTGACCACTACTGCCGACACCTTCATAACCAGCCAAACTCCAACGATGAGCGGAACCAGCGAAGCGTGGCACGCCTGGCCGTCCTCGTCGCTGTAGCCTGGACCGTCCCGGGTACGAGCCGGGGTACTGCGACCACTTGACCTGCAGGGCCTGCCGTGTCGAGCGGACTTGAACTGAAAGTCATCGGCAACGCCTGCGGCCGGGTCTGCGACCCGAATCCACTCGAGCGTTGTGAGCTTCGCGCGGACGACGCGGGCGGCGAGCCCGTACTGGCAGCGAAGCCGACCACGGCAGCTCGCTCTCCGTCGGCTGGCCGCATAGCACCTCCTGCATCGGCGCACGAGCGCAGTACCGATGTGCTCATACATTGTCGATCGGCAGCGGCGGTGGGTGGCTCACCGGCCTGGGCGTGTTCAAGCAAGCGACCAGCATCGTGACCGCAGTCGCCAGGAGCGCGCAGTCTGGGCGTAGCCAGCAGGTGCATCACTTGCCGCTGGTGGCGTACGAGTGACGACGCGCTTGCGAAGCAATTCTTATGCGCGACGGGGGCGATCGAGATGGTGGCGGTGGGGGGCTCACCGTGGTTGGCCATGACGGCCACACCGGAGGCGGTTGACCTCCTCACATGATGGCAATGATCTTGCAACCTTAGAACGTGTGAGGTGATCAGGGAGGGAATCCGCGTTTATCATCGG
>JALZDU010000289.1 GCA_030862405.1 Actinomycetota bacterium
GCTACCCGCGTCGGACCGCCCGGCGTCACGGTGGTGCAGCGGCTCATCGCGGACGCCGAGATCACGGTCATCCCGTTCCGGGATGCCCACCGGCGAGTGGCAGTAGAGGCATACCTACGGTTCGGAAGGGGCCGCCATCCGGCACGTCTCAATCTCGGGGACTGCTACAGCTACGCAGTCGCGCAGGTCGCCGCCCGCCCGCTGCTGTGCGTGGGCGATGACTTCGTGCAGACCGATCTCGACCTGGTGCCGCTGCCACCGTGTTGATCGCCGAACCCGATGACGAGCGCGCGTTGCAATCGATCAGCGCGCTCTGTTGGCTACGCGATGTCCTGCCCAGTCGATCAGGTGCAGTGCCGGGGGTGGCCCGGCCTCCAACGCTGGTAGGTGAGGCTTACACCAGCCGCAGCTACCTCGGGTAGTTCTCCTCGCCCTGCCGGTGATCTTTGAGCGAGGTGTGGCGGATCACCGCCACCATCACGAGGTGCCGTCGGGTGGGGTGCGCGACCACCTGCACCTCGGTGGCGAAGCAGGCGCTGGCGATGACGGCTCGCGCGGCGTGAAGGTCTGCGGCGGTGATACCGGCCGGGCACCAAACCAGCAGCTGTTCTCCGTAGGACCTGCGCGCGCAGCGCAGGACCGCGGGGAGCCGGCCTCCGCGGGTGTAGATGCGGGCCTGTGCGCAGGCCAGGCGGAAGCGGTGGGGGGTGATGACGCACCACGCGCGGGCGAGGATCCGGCGACGGGTGGGAGGCCACCCAAACAGCAGTGCCGTCACCACAGAGCTGATCGCCACCGTTGCGTCGGCTCCCACCGTGACGGTCAGCCAAGCCAGCAGGAGCGGGGTGGCGACACCGACGGCCAGCTCGTAGCGCCACCGCCACAGCACCAGGAACGGGTTGGGGCGCGCGGTGGGGACCAGGGCGTGGTGCAGCGTGGCGAGGAGCTCCTCCGCGTCGCGCGGCCCCCGCCTCATGACTCGCCCCTTGGGTGCAGGTCGACCTGGTCGAGCCGGACCGTTCCTCGCCCCTGGCAGGGTGCGCAGCAATGCACGCCGGAGGTGCCCTCGCCCCCGCACACCTCGCAGGCGGTGATGAGATCCCAACGGGGATCGCGGTACTCCCTGCCCAAACCGCGGGAGATACGGGTGATCTGCCAACCGCGCTGTCGTGCTCGGGCGTCTTCGGCGGCGTGGAGTCGATCCCCCAGTTTGGTGATCCATTGACGTGGACCAGGTCGAGGGGGGCCCTCGTCGTCGTTCAACATCGTGCTCTGCTCTCAGGTGGAGCAGATGCGGGGTGCACCCGCTCGCCGGTGTTCCAGCACCGATTGGCCTGCGGGCGAATGGATATCATTGGTGCCCGTCGATCCTGCGGTGGAAGCGCGGTGGCGCCGCGCATCGGTGGATCGTTGCGGCGCTTGTTTCCGTCGCGAGACAGATGTGTTAACTGGATCATGCCTTTAGACGCTACCGGTGCTACCGGTGCGTGTCGCTCACACCGGGCGGAGAAATTTCCTCACCTGGCCACCCCAGGCTTAACCTGGCAAAATGATGGTTCCTTGGCGTGGAAGCTCGCAGGACAGCGGCCGGGTCGCTTCCGGCAGAACCGACGAATCGGACCATACCTCACGCACAGGGTGTATAAAGGATGGTTTAGAAAGGCGAGATGCCGATGCAGCGCAAACCAGGTAGCAAAGCGTACCGCGATCAACAGCGGCAACGGCTGGCCAGGCTCGGAGTGGACGGCCGCCAACTCGTCGAACAGCTTGTGGCTGACTTGATGCGCTGCGGATTCCGGTCACGCGAGGCTTGGAGGTCGGCCTGCGAACTCACTCAGGGCGAGGTTGCGGCGCGATTCGATCAGATCAGAGGTGATCCGAACATCCGCATGCGCGGCAGTCGTATCTGCGAGTACGAAAAGTGGCCGATCGGAGGTGTCCGGCCGTCGGTGCGGGCATTGAGGATTCTGGCGGCCATCTATGAGACCACCTGGGATCGGCTCATCGACATAGATGATCTGGAGGGGATGCCAGCCCGCGATCGGCAAGCATTTCTGGACATCAGTGGCCTCCGCTACGGCAATTCCCTGGATTCAGTACTGCGGCAAAACCGTCCTCACCTGGGTGCTCCTCGCGGCAATGACGGCCCGCAGATTGACCGGCGGGCCACCGCCGAGGAATCGGCGACCGCCGAACAGGTGACCGTGCCGTTACCTGAACCCTCATCCGAGCGGACGGACGGCGTACTGCTTGCTGAGGCCACGCACTTCACGGGGCGGGTTGGACCGATGGCCGAGCTGCGCGCTCGGATCGCTGAACAGGGCCCCCAGGGCACCGTGGTGACCATCTATGCAATCGACGGTATGGCCGGGGTCGGGAAGACGGCGTTCGCCCGGCATGCTGCCCAGGAGTTCGCCGATCGCTACCCGGACGGGGCGATCTGGGTTGACCTCCATGGCCACACCCCCGGCATGCAGCCACGCGAACCCTCCGGCGCGCTGGAGCAGATGCTGCTCCAGCTAGGCGTGCCACCAGAGGCGATCAAAGCCGACCTGACCGAACGCCAAGACCAGTGGCGACACCACATTCACGCGCGGCGCAAGCTGATCGTGCTGGACGACGTATGCACCAGCGACCAGGTGCTGCCGCTGCTCCCGGAGGCGCCCGGTTGCCTCGTGCTGATCACCAGCAGGCGCAAACTGACTGACCTAACCGACGCCTACCCGCTGTCACTTGACGTCCTGGGGTGGGACGAGGCGGAGCGGTTGTTCGTCGAGCTGGTCGGCATGCAACGCTGCGACGACCGCGACGCTGTGCGGCAGATTCTGACCGCATGTGGTCGATTGCCGCTGGCGATCAGGCTCATCGCCGGACGGTTACGTCACCACCGAGGTGAGCTCGTCGCCGACGTCGCCGCAGACTTGGCCGACCAGACCACGGCGCTTGATACGTTGATGGCCTCGGTGTGGGCGGCGTTCGAGTGGTCTTACCGGCTCCTGACCGAGGAGCAGCGTCGGGCCTTCCGCCTGCTGGGCTGGCATCCCGGTCCCGAGATTAACCAGGTGGTGACCGCCACAGTGGCCGACGTATCGGCCGCCCAGGGGAGGCAGCTGTTGCGCGAGCTGGCCGACCACAACCTGCTGGAGCAGCTCCCAGTCACGGGTGTTCCCGGAGGTCCGCGTTACCGCATGCATGACCTAGTGCACCTCTACGCTCGGGAACGTGCCGACGCTGAGGAGCTGCCGGTCGAGCGGGCGGTGGTGGTGGATCGCCTGGCCGGCAGCTACCTGGCGATCGCGCGTGAGGCCGACCGCTTACTGCGGCCCCATGTTGTGGATGACCTTGGCAAGAACGCAGCTCGGGGGACTGTACTGGCGGTTGCTGACGCATCGCAGGCGCGTACTTGGCTGATCGCTGAGCGGCACAACCTGCTCGGATGCGTGCGAGCGATGAGTCCGACCACCGAAGCTGCGGACCTGTCCACCGTACTGGCTGTTCACTTCCGCGACTTCGGCTTCTGGTCCGACGTCCGATACCTCTACGACCAAGCCTTGACTATCTACCGGCGCCTCGGTGATCGGCGCGGCGAAGCCGAGGCGTTGCGGGGGTTGGGCGAAGTTGAGCGGCGCGTGGGCGGGTATGCCCAGGCCCGTGAGTACCACAGCCAGGCGTTGAGCCTCGCCCGGGAGCTCGGTGATCGGCGCGGTGAAGTCGAGGCACTGCGAGGTTTGGGCCACATTGAGCGGTTGGTCGGTGGGTTCGCGCAGGCGCGTGAGTACCACAGCCAGGCGTTGACTCTCGCCCGGTAGCTCGGTGATCTGCGCGGTGAAGTCGAGGCACTGCGAGGTTTGGGTGAGGTTGAGCGGTTGGTCGGTGGGTTCGCCCAGGCCCGTGAG
>JALZDU010000294.1 GCA_030862405.1 Actinomycetota bacterium
GTTGTAGATAGTCTGCTGCCGCACTGGGAGTCAATAGCTCTGGTTCGATCACCTCTGCGGAGATGAGCACGCGGCCTGCGGCCCGGACAGCTTCCTCAAATTCTTCGGTGCGGCTAGTAAGGATGAGCTGGTCGTCAGCGGTCAACGAGCGATTGAGCGCCGCAATAATCTTCGCCTGCTCACTTGTAGTGACCTCATCTAGGCCGTCCAGTATCGGAAGTATATGCCCCTGCTCCGTCAGGGTCTTAAGCACTTGGGGACCATAACCGGCGGTGGACAGCTCCGGGTACTCGTGGGCGATCCGGTCCGCCAGCCACTCCTGCAACCGCTCGTACCGTGAGGTGTCCCAGCCGGTCAGTGACAATAGCACAGGTACTGGCTCGTCCGCCTGCCCCTGTCGGGTGGCCAAGAGGACGAGCAGCAGTTGCACCGCCAAAGTTGTTTTCCCAGCGCCCCCCTTTCCCAGGATAATCAAGCGCTTCCGTTTCATCCTGCGGAAGTCGTTGGCCATTGCAACGACATCAGCGCTGGAGGCTTGTGTGAACACTCCTGGAGTACGGTTATCGATGAGGTCGATCACCTCATCTCGGCCGGTTGGCCGCCATTGCACGGGGATCGGATCCGGGTCGTCCAGCGCTCGCAGATGAGATTCCCTCCGCCACTGCTGGGTCATCAGCATCGTCAGAATATCCTTGGCCTGCGCCACAGACTCCGACCTCACTACGACCGGTGTTGCGGCGCGTCGCCACCACGACACCAGAGGTCGCGCAAGTGCCGGAACCGCCAGCACAACGGATACCAGCTGCGCTAGGTTGGCTGCAGCCTGCAGGTCCTTAACCCGCAGCACCACGCCGACCGCGAACACACAGCCCGCCAGTGCCAGGAGCCCTACCGCCACCCATAGCCCTCGCCACCGTGCGCGGCTTAGCTCCGTCATTCAATCATCCTTCCAAAACGTAGCTATTCAGCGGGTTTGTGTGGCGGGAGTGGCTGCTGAGATTTCTGGGACGGGTTGCGGCGTGGTGGCTTGATCTTGGGCTGCTGGTGCTGATCATGGGGTTGTGTCCAACGGTCCGGCTGCGGGGCTTCCCACTTCGGTGAAGGAGCTGCGCGCGCTGGTGCTGAGGCTGATGGAGGTCAACGCGGCGCAGCAGCAGCGGATCGTGGAGCAGGATGGGCGGATCGCTGCGCAGGCGACGGAGATCGCGGAGCTGAAGCGGCGGCTGGACAAGGACTCGTCGACCTCGAGCAAGCCGCCGAGCTCGGACTCGCCATACCGTAGGCCGGCGCGGGAGTCGGGGCGGCGTTCGTCGGGGCGCAAGCCTGGTAAGCAGCGCGGGGCGCCGGGTTCGACGTTGCCGCTGGTCGAGGACCCGGACGAGGTCGTCATCTGCGATCGGGGTTGCTGCGCCGGCTGCGGGGCGGACCTGGCCGAGGCGCCGGTGATCGGGATGTCCCGGCGGCAGGTCACCGATGTGCTCCCGCCGCCCCCGCCACGGGTCACCGAGTACCAGATCCTCACCCGGGCCTGCCCGTGCTGCGCCGCCCGCTGCACTGCGGCTGCGCCGGCGGTGGCGTCGGGTCGGGCGCAGTACGGGCCGGGGGTGCTGGCCCGGGCGGCGGAGTTGCTGTGCGCCCATTATCTGCCGGTTCTCCGCGCCACCCGGTTGATGGCCTCGCTGGTCGGGGTCACGGTCTCGACGGGGTTCATGGCTGGGGTCCGCCGCCGCGCGGCGGCGTTGCTGGAGATGACGTTCCTGCCCCGGGTCCGGGAGCTGCTGCGCGAGGTCGGGGTGCTGCACGCCGATGAAACCCCCGGGCGGGTGGCCGGCGAGCTGGAGTATGTCCACGTCGCATCGACACCGTTCCTGACCGCGATGCACACCGGCGGCCGTTCCACGGACGACATCGACGCCGGCGGGGTGCTGCCCGGGTTCACCGGCACGATCGTGCGCGATGGCTACGCCGGCTACGCCCACCTGGTCGAGGCCCAGCACGCCTGGTGTGCAGCGCATCTCCTGCGTGATCTTCGGTCGTTCCACCGGGTCGATCCCGGCGGCCAACTCTGGGCCGCAGCGATGGCCGACACCCTGGTCGCCGCCCACGACACCGCGACCGCGGCCCGCGCGGCCGGCCGTGACGCCCTCACCGAGCAGGAGCTGACCACGATCCGCCGCCACTACCGCGGCGCCACCACGGCCGGGATCACCGACAACAGCGCCCGCGCCGGACCACTCGCCGCCGACGCGCTGAGACTCGCGCGCCGCTTCCGCAAGCACGAGACCATGATCCTGCGGTTCGTGGTCGACCTCACCGTGCCCTGGACAAACAATCAGGCCGAGCGCGACGTCCGCCCCGTCAAGATCCAACAACGGACCTCCGGCGGCGCCTGGCGCACCCTCGCCGGCATCGCCGACTTCGCCATCGTCCAGTCCTACCTGTCCACCGCCACCAAATGGCGCCTGGACACTCTCGACGTCCTCACCCAGCTGTTCACCACCGGCGCCTGGCTACCGCCGGCTGCCGAGCCCTGCTGAATAGCTACTCCAAAACGACCTTTCCCGCGCGGGTGTCGAACTCGCGGTGGCGGTAGCCGTTGCGCACGTTCACCCGCTCCGGGCTGGGCTGGCCGTAAGGGGCGCCGCAGATCGCGTCCGCTTCGGCGGACATCAGCGTGTTGATGAACGTGGACAACGTCTGGCGCGGCAGATTCGGCGACGCGGCAGCCAGCCGCTCGTGCAGGAACCGGGTGGGGTCGATACTCGACGGTGCAGTCATCGCGTGGGTCTCCTTATGAAGCACGGTGAGAGGCATTCAGAAGGATCATGCGATTACCGCCCTCAGCGTCGGTGCCATACCCTACCAGGGCCTGCCGTACACCACTCTGCTGGACTCCACTTACGCGTGGTTGGTCGGCACGAACTGAAGCAGCGGCACATCGTAGAGGTCGGAGGCAGGGGTTCGGCGCATGGTGGGGTTGGTGACCTCAATGACGAGCATCTCAGTGAGGAACTGGACCTTCGCTCCCAGCAGATGACTGGTGTGACCGGTGGCGCTGTGTTCCTTGAGGCCGACCGAGACGTGGATGTGCGGTGCGACCCGGCCGCCTGCCTCGTCGTAGGCGAGGGTGCCACCGCCGAATACCTCGACGTTGGTCAGGTGGACCCTCGACCAGACCGGTGCTTGGGGATTATCGAGTTTCTCGCAGGTTCCGACGATCTGGACCTCGCTGAAGCCGGCGATGAAGGACGGGATGTAGCCGTGGCGCACGTCGTTCTGCCGGCAGAACTCGGCCAGCGTGGGGAAGAAGTCCTCGCCGTGGTCGAAGGTGACCCCGAAACTGCGGCCCAGGGTGAGCTCGTGGCTACGCACGACTCCTTGCATCACGGTCACGTCAGTCGACGCTGGGGACTCCTCCGGTTCGGTGTAGCCGCCAGCCACACCGAACACCGCACGAATCGCGGTCTGGTCATGCCCGCCGGCGAGCAGGTGGCGCAGGAGGATGCGTGCCTTGAGCGGGTCGAGGAATCCGGCTGAGATCAGGCCCCGCCCCAGCAGGTCGGACTCGGAGCCGGGAAAGGCGTAGGTGGCGGCCAGGACGGAGCTGGCACCGGTCCGGGAGGCCAGCACCACCGGCATCCGGGAGGCGAGTCCGTCCAGCTTGGCCACTACGCAGCTCGGGACGTGTCCGACGCCGAAGCCAGCGACGACCAGCCCGTCGAGCCGGTCGCCGAGGCCGTCCAGGAGGATCCCGGTGTCGCCGAGGACCAGGGTGACCAGGCCGACCTCGGCCAAGCGGGATCCGGTTGGCGGGGGGATCGTGGCGTGGTGGTCGAGCCGGTTGAGCACCCGTGCCCGTCCTTCCACGACGTAGCCCAGGGGCCCGCCGTTGGGGGATTGGAAGGTGAACCCACTGGTGCTGTGGGTCTTGCGGACCCGGCTGGCTGCGTGGATCTCGTCGGCGAACACCACGACCGCGCCCAAGCCGCGCGCCTGCGGGCTGGCTGCGACCTGAACGGCGGCCAGCAGGTTGGCCGGTCCGTCGGCGCCGGCCAGGGTGGGGTTGCGCATCGCGCCAGTGACCACCACCGGTTGTTGCCCGGTGTGGGCGAGGTCGAGCAGGTAGGCGGTCTCCTCGATGGTGTCGGTGCCCTGGGTGACCACCACTCCGGTTACCCCGTCGGCAAGTCGCTGGCCAATCGCCTCGGACAGCGCGGAAAGATCGTCGAAGGTCAGCGAGGCGCCAGGTGCCCACCGGAAGTCCTCGACCTCGACAGAGACGGCGGTGTTGGCCAGGCCGGGTACGGCGGCGACGAGTTGTTCGGCGGTCAGCGCCGGCACGACTCCGCCGGCTTGGCCGGCGGTCATGGCGATCGTGCCGCCCAGTCCGAACACGACCACCACAGGGCTTGCGGGCACTGTCGTCGTGGCGGGAATGGGCACAGGCATCCTTCCGATGGCACCAGGTGATCACTGAAGCCTACTGCGCCGCGTCAGCCGCCACGCCGATCAAACCCACACGATCTGGCGAGGAGCCCCGAGGAAGCGGCACGCCTGGTCGACACCGGCCAGGGACCGCCGCAGTGCTGCGCGCGGCGGTCGCGGGGGCCACCGCGCTGGTGCTGCCGTCGCGCGACGAGGGCCTCGGGCTCCCACTGGCCGAGACGATGGGGGCTTCTGAACTTCCGGGGCGGGA
>JALZDU010000302.1 GCA_030862405.1 Actinomycetota bacterium
GCACGGCGTTGGGTGGACTGCTGGGTGGCAGCGGCGCGGCGCAGGGCTTCTCGATCGACTATGAACGCGTCCCACAAGCTATCGCGGACCTGGAGCATGCCGCTGAGTTCTTCAGGGACCGAGCGGAGACGGCGCTAAGACTCGCGAACATCCCCGCTCCCGGCGCGGATGGAGTCAGCCTGAACGCGGTTGCCCAGATCGGTAAGTGGGCGTCGGATAGTGGCGCGAACAATCTGTATGCGACCCTTGTTGCAGGGGCTAAGCAGCTTGAGGACCTGGCGCACAAGTTGCGCGAGGACCTGATGGTTTACCTCAAGGCCGAGGAGCTGAGTATTCCGAAGGCCAGTCCGGGACTGCCACTGTGAGGATCAGACTTACCACAGGCATGATCGCGGTTGGATCTGCGATTATGCTGGCGGGTTGCGGAAGCGGCACGAGCGCAGCACCGGAGCCTTTCCGATCAAGTCCCGCGGAGGCGTTGAGTCCGATCCCTCCGGTGAAGAATCCACGTGATGTTGCTGTGCTGGCTCGTCGGCCATGCGAGCTTTTGACATCACAGCAGGCGGCACAGTTCGGTCTTGACCTCCCGCCAACGCAGTACGACGCCGCGCTTGGTGATGTGGGCTGCAAGTGGATCAGCATCGCGCGGGACCGGCGAATTTTTCGGACCGTCTATATTAGTACGTTTACCAATAACCCGACCCTGGAAGTCGTCTACAGTCGGGAAAAGGGACGTCCATTCTTCGAGCTCACCGAGATAACTGGCTATCCCGCCACCGTCACGAGATCGAATCCGAATCTGCCGCATTGCAACATTGACGTCAAAACAGCGGAGGGCCAGAGTGTTTCGGTGAGTTATGACTCAAAGGAGTTCAACAACGATCCGCAGCAGTCGTGTGAGGTGGGCAAGCAGGTTGCCGCGGCGGTGCTGATGAATCTGCCGCTGAAGGGTTGAGGGGACGCAGCGATGGGGACGAACTTCAACTACGACGATACCGACCATCAGGTCATTTTCGAGCGCATCAACGGCGGGGTGGGGTCGGGTTCGCTGCAGGAGGCCAGCCAGGCGTGGCAGCGGCTGGGTGACGATGTCGGGGCGATCGGGAAGGCGTACGTGCACAGCGGGCTCCAGGGCATTCTCGCCTCCCGGCAGGGCGCAGCGGCGGACGCAGCGGCCGCGGTCACCAGCGCGATGTTGCCGTGGATGGATGACGTCGCGCAGATCGCTACCGCGGCAGCGCAGCGGGCGCAAGGCCAGGCCGACTACTGGGTCACCGCCAAACACAACGTCCCACCGGTCCCACCAGCGCCGCAATCGGCCAGCTTCTTCGGCGATCCCACTGAGTGGATGGCCCAGAAGATGGACTGGATTCCGGGGCTGACCACCGAGGAGGAGAAGGCCCAGCAGCGCCAGCAGGAGGCTGCGGAGCAGGCCCGTCAGGCGATGCGGGTGTACCAGTCCAACTCCAACGGCAATGTCGATCTCACACTGGCCTTCACCGCGCCGCACGCATTGAATGCCAGCATCGGGGCCCTACCGCTGACCGACACCAGGGTGGATGGCGCCGGTAGCGCTGCACCCGCGTCGACGGGTGGCAGCATCGGTCACCACGCGGCAGCTCACCAACCAGCAGCCCATCCGATGGCCGCTTACCAGCCGGCGGCCACAACGGCACAGCTCGCCGAGGGTGCGCCCGCCGCACCGGGCAACGTCATACCGGGATCGAGCCAATGGGCCGGCAGCCCGACACCGAGCCAGGGCATGGCACACGGTGCAGTGCCCGTTGGCACCGGCTTGGTCGCCAGCACTGCCGGACAAGGTGCGGCAAGATCAGGCCAGGTAAGTGGGGTGCCGGGAGCACTGTTCGGACGCGGTACCAGCGGTGCCAGCGGGGCGAGTGGAGTCGGCGGGGCCAGCAGGAGTGGGGGCGGATTCGGACCAAAGCCCAGCGTCGGTGCCGCTCAGTTCAGCCCCCGGCCCGACATCAGTTCTCATACCGCGCCCGAGGGAGTGAGCGGTGCGCGAGGCGCACCAAGCCCGACCGGTGCGATGCGCGGTGCTGGGTACGGGGAGCCTTTCGTCGGGGCCGCCGGCCAACGCGGTGGAGAGGATCGTGAGCACCGCAGCAAGTACCTCGTTCACGACGACTCGAATGCGATCGTCGGTGACCTGCCGCCCACCGCGCCGCCGGTGATCGGCGCGGATCCAGGCTAGGAGAGTTATCGCCTTGCGTGGCATCACG
>JALZDU010000331.1 GCA_030862405.1 Actinomycetota bacterium
CGCGCCGTACTCCACTGGTAGCGACATGAGCCCGGAGACGCCTGGGCCGCCGGGGTTGAGGAAGAGAGACCCGATGCGCAGATCCTGATTGGTCGCGGCGACCCGGACCACGGCCAGGGTGATCGTCGCCGCATCCGGCTCGTCGTAATCCAGGGGAACGGCGAACTCGGCGCACTCCTGGGTGGGCAACTGGCTCGTCGCACAGGGCTGCCAGGCGATCTCGGATGCGGCGACGGCTGCGACCGGCAAGGGCGCCACCGCAGTGACAGTGACCGTGGTGGGGGCAAGGAGCAGCAGGACCAGGGCGATGCCAAAGGTCAGCTGGGGGATCCGATGCATGCATGTTCTCTTCTCGGGAGCGGAACGCGGACGATGTCGGTTCACGCGTCACGGACCATTGGATCGTTGGCGTTCCGGCGTGTCATTCGTGGATGCGTGTTGAGCGTGCCCATCAGCTCCCCGTCACCCGGGTAAAGGTCGCCGCCGCATCAGGACCTACACCGCCCAGGCTGACCAGTGCCGCATCGGCTTGACCTTCCGGCCCGATGGTGAAAAGCACGCCGAGTTGGGAAATCTGGGCCGCATCGGATCCCGGGAGCGGCATGCTGAACGTGTCGCGGGTCCAGGGGACCAGCGTCCGCTGGACCCCGGTCGGCCCGAACGCCAGCACCAGATCTCCGGCTTCATCCCGCACCGTCACCTCGCCGTAGGTGGTGTTGGTGTAGGTCCCGGTGTAGGCATCGAGTGGCAACGGCGGCGCCGCGTCTGCTGGCGGCTCGCCCTGGGGAAATGGGGCTGAGGTTGCCAGGATGCTGGCCAGGTACGCGGCCGATGCGGTCTCGATCGCACTCACCCAGTCCCGGCTCGGTTCGCCCTTCGTCACCATTTCCAGAAACGCCTCCGGGATGGCTCCGCGCACCGCACTGGCCCCACCATTACACAGCACCACGATGCCGAGTCCCGACCCCGGCAGCAGGTTGGCCTGGGTGCTGTAGCTGTTGAAATCGCCGCCGTGGGTGACCACCAAGCGACCCCGGTCGTCGTAGGAGACATACCAGCCAAGCCCATAGAAGGAGGTGAACGATGCGCCCGGACCCGGCGAGCCCAGCACGATCTGCGGCTGGTAGGTCTCGTGCACGTGGTCGCTCGCCACCACCTGCTGCCCGTCAAACATGCCGCCGGCCAGTTGCAGCCGCAGCCAGCGGGTGAGATCTCGCAGATTGGAGCTGACGCCTCCCGCGGGCGCCGCCGCATCGTCATCGGTCAGGTCGCCGGGCTCCCAGACACCCGCCGATGTGCGGTAGTGGGGTGCGGCCCGATTCTCCCAGCGTCCGAAATCCTCGAAGCGGTAGCTGGTGCTGGTCATTCCCAGCGGCGCGAACAACCGTTCCTCGGCCAGGTCCTCCCATGACTCTCCCGCCGCGCTCGCCGCCGCATAGGCGCCAGCGCTGAACCCCAGATTGGAGTACGCCCAGGTGGTGCGAAAGGGAGTGGCCAGCGGGTAGGAGCGCAGCCGGCGGATGCACTCCTCGCGATCGTAGCCAAAGTAAAAGACCAACGGGTCGCCGCCGAAGGATGGCAATCCGGAACGATGGCAGAGCATGTCACGGATGGTGACCTGATTGCTGACCCAGGGGTCGGAGAGGGCGAAGCCGGGCTCGAGGCTGTCGATGGTGGCGTCCCAGGTCGTCGTGCCGTCACCGACGACGGCGGCGACCAGCGTGGAGGAGATGGACTTCGAGAGCGAGGCGATCTGGAAGACCGTCTCCGGCGTGATGGGCTCAGGCTTGCCCAGTTCGCGCACGCCGAAGCCCCGTTCGTAGATCACCTCGTCGTTGTAGACCACCGCTACGGCTGCCCCAGGGAGACCCGTCTGCGCCATGCCATCTTCGATCAGGCTGTCGAGGCGATCCACGGCGGACTGGACCTGAGCGGCCGTGATCGTCGCCTCACCGCCCGCGGTAGGCGTGGCCTGTTGGGCGGCGGTGCGGGAACGCGGCAGTGTGACCGTTGCCGCGGTGGCGAGTGCCGCCTGCATGGCGCGGCGCCGAGAAGTGCGAAGTCTCATCAGCTTCCCCTTTCCTGTGAACTATCAGCAACTACCGTTCTACCCGATACCATTGCGCTCACGACCTATCCAGGGCGACAGCGCGTCATCCCCCGGACTCCATGCGGGTGAACAACGCGCTCGAGTCCGGCCCTACGGTCGGTAGCCCAAACGCCATCGCCGTGGCCGTTCTGGAT
>JALZDU010000336.1 GCA_030862405.1 Actinomycetota bacterium
CCGATGACCTCGGGACGGTGCGGCGACCGGCGGTCCCGGACGACGTCCCACAGCGACCCGACGGCACCGGTCTTGGGTTCCCAGGCGCCGAACACCAGGCGCCGGACCCGGGCAGCCACCAGGGCACCCGCACACATGGTGCACGGCTCCACGGTGACGACCAATGTGCAACTTGACAGCCGCCAACCATCGCCGCGCCCGTCACGTCCCAGAAGATCCGCCCCGGCCCGCAACACCAGCAACTCGGCGTGCGCGGTGGGGTCCCCGGTGGCCTCCCGAGCGTTGCAGGCCGCGGCCAACTCGACGCCATCGGCGTCCACCAGCACCGCCCCGATCGGTACGTCACCGGTGGCGACTGCGCCGCTGGCCACCTTGAGAGCCCGTCGAACCAGCGCCGCATCGGCACCGGCCACCGCCGTCATCCCGGCTGCTTCTCCAGCAGCGCCGACAGTTGAGACCCGAACCCACATCGCTGGGCGATCATGTCGAGCTGCTCGTCCGGGTACAGGTCCACCTCGTCGATGATCACCTGCATCTCTGCCGCCGGCAGCCCCAAGTCGGCGAGCAGCCCGAGGTCGCCCTCCGGCCAGATATCGTCTGAATCCGCAGCGTCTTCCTCGGGGGCCTCAACCCGCAGCAGGTCCAGCACATCAGCGGCGACGTCGTAGTCCAGCGCTGCGACGGCGTCGGACAGCAGCAACGACACACCGCCAGGCACCGGTCGCACGACGACGAAGAACTCGTCATCGACGTCGAGGAGGCCGAAGACGGCTCCCGTTGAGCGCTGTCCGCGCAGTTCAGTGATGGCCGCGTCGAGATCTCGCAGGGCCGCAGTGTCCAGTGGTGTGCACTGCCAGCGCCCGTCCTCGCGAACCACAGCGACGGCAAAGCCGGTGACCGCCATGGCACAAGTATGCGCCGTCTGGCGCGGGAGGGAAGCATAATACGTGTCCGACTCCCCGATGCCCAGATCTGATCTCCAGATCCGAGGTCCAGGTCCGGTGCCCGGGTCCGCGCCGACAGAGGTGCCCAACAGAGGTGCCCAACACAAGTGCCATCAAGAAATGCAAGGATGGGAGGCTGTGAGCACGCCCGCCCCACGTCACCAACAGCGCGCCAGCAGCCGTTCCCGGTCCCGTTCGACCAGTTTGCGCGCCAGCGGCCTGGCGTGCGCTGCCAGGACGCTGCAGCCACGGACGGTTGCGCTGCGCCGCGCCCTGCATCGCCACCCGGAGCAGGGCTTGCATCTACCTGAGACCCAGTCCGTCGTGCTGCAGGCGTTGGCCGATCTACCGGTGCAGGTGCGGACCGGGCAGTCCGCCAGTTCGGTCATTGGGGTGATCGAGGGGGGGCGGCCGGGACCGACCGTCCTGCTTCGGGCGGACATGGACGCGCTGCCGGTCGACGAGCAGTCCGGGGTGCCGTTCAGCTCGGAGCTGCCGGGATCGATGCACGCCTGCGGACATGACACCCACGTCGCGATGCTGACCTCCGCCGCGCGGTTGCTGGCCGAGCAGCGCGCGGATCTGGCCGGGCGGGTGCTGTTGATGTTCCAACCCGGGGAGGAGGGCTTTCACGGGGCACGTCACATGCTCGACGAGGGCCTGCTGGAAGTCGCCGGGATGCCGGAGCGCGCGCTGGCCGTGCACGTCACGTCCACCCTGGACCGAGGAGTGGTGCAGACCCGACCCGGCGCCATCATGGCGTCGTCAGACGTGCTGCGGGTGATCGTCACCGGTCGAGGGGGGCACGCCTCAGCACCGCAGAACGCGCTGGACCCGGTGCCCGCGGCGGCCGCCATGGTCGGTGCGCTCCAGACGATGGTCACCCGGGCGCTCAACGTCTTCGATCCGGCGGTGATCACGGTCACTCGGATCTGCGCGGGCACCACCTCCAACATCATCCCCGAGACCGCGGAACTCGAAGGCACCATCCGCGCGCTGTCCGAGCACGCCCGCGCCACGGTGCACCGGGAGGTGCGCCGGGTCTGCGAGCACGTCGCTGCAGCGCATGGTTGCTCGGCTACCGTGCAGATCGAGCACGGTTACCCGGTCACCGTCAACGACGACGAGGTGAGCCCGCAAGTGCTCGACTTGGCCCGCCGGCTGCTGGGCGAACACCACGCCGAAACCATGCCAGACCCCATGATGGGCGCCGAGGACTTCTCCTACGTCCTGAGCAAGGTGCCCGGCACGATCGCGTTTCTGGGCGCGTGCCCGTCAGGCCACGAGCCGGACAGCACACCGGCGAACCATTCCAACCGGGTGATCTTCGACGAATCAGCGATGGCGCACGGAGTGGCGCTTTACGCCGGTTTCGCGCTCGAGGCGTTGACCCGGTGAGCGAACTCTGCGTGATCGGGTTGGGCCTGATCGGTGGGTCACTGCTGCG
>JALZDU010000362.1 GCA_030862405.1 Actinomycetota bacterium
CCGATGAAGCGCACCGCGCTGGCCCTGCACCACCTGGTCCGGACCCGGTTCCGGTCCGACGCGCTGGAGCTGATCACCTTCGGGCGCCACGCGCAGCAGGTGGACATCGCCCAGCTCACCGGGTTGATCGGGGTGTGGGAGCAGGGCACCAACCTGCACCACGCGCTGCTGCTGGCCGGGCGGCACTTACGCCGCCACCCCGACGCGGCGCAGGTCCTGCTGGTGGTCACCGACGGGGAGCCCACCGCGCACCTGGAAGCCGACGGGGAGGCGGTCTTCTGCTACCCGCCGCTGCCCCAGACGCTGGCCCTGACCGTGCGCGAGATGGACGGGCTGGCCCGCAACGGCACCGCGGTGAGCATCGTGATGCTGGGCCGCAACCCCCGACTTGCCGCGTTCGTGCACGCCCTGGCCAGGCGCTGCGGCGGCCGCGTGCTCGACCCAGGACTGGACGGCTTAGGTGCCGCAGTGGTCGGCGACTACCTCCGCCACCGCCGCCGCCCCTAACCTCCCGCGTGTCGGGCTCTCGTGCACGGTGTGTCGCGCCCACGGGCCCGCGTGGCAGCGGCACAGGGCCGCACCGGCCCTGACGTAGTGTCGAATGCATGCAGCCTTGGACCTCGACACCAGTACCGGAACTACCCGGTCAGGGCCCGCCGCTGCGGCTACATGACACCGCGACCGGCCAGATCCGGCCCACCACACCTGAGCGCACCGCACGGATGTACGTCTGCGGGATCACTCCCTACGACGCCACCCATCTCGGGCATGCGGCTACCTACCTGGCCTTTGACCTGGTGCACCGGTACTGGTGTGACACCGGGCATGACGTGCATTACGTGCAGAACGTCACCGACATCGACGATCCACTGCTGGAGCGGGCCCGCCGCGACCAGGATGACTGGATCGTGCTCGGGATGCGTGAGACCGCCCTGCTGCGCGAAGACATGGAGTCGCTGCGCGTGCTACCGCCGCGCGACTTCGTCGGTGCCGTGGAAGCGATCGGCGAGATCGTCGAGGTGGTCGCCAAGCTGGTTGCCTGCGGCGCGGCCTACCGGGTCGACGACCCCGAGCACCCCGACATCTACTTCGATCACCAGACCGCCGCACACTTCGGATCCGAGTCCGGTTATGACGAGCCCACCATGATCCGGCTGTCCGCTGAGCGCGGCGGCGACCCCGACCGGCCCGGCAAGCGCCACCCGCTGGACGCCCTGCTGTGGCGCACCGCCCGAGACGGCGAGCCGTCCTGGGACTCCGAGCTGGGTCCAGGGCGCCCCGGCTGGCACGTGGAGTGCTGCGCGATCGGGCTCAACCGCCTGGGCACCCGCTTCGACGTCTTGGGTGGCGGCTCAGACTTGATCTTCCCGCACCACGAGTTCTCCGCGGCCCATGCCGAGGCGCTCACCGGTACGCATCCGATGGCCCGTCACTACGTCCACGCCGGCATGATCGGGCTGGACGGCGAGAAGATGTCCAAGTCCAAGGGCAATCTGGTGTTCGTCTCCCGGCTGCGTGCCGACCAGGTGGACCCGATGGCCCTGCGGCTGGCGTTGCTGTCCGGGCACTACCGCACCGACCGGGCCTGGACCACCGCAATGCTCGACGAGGCGGTGAGCCGGTTGGCCCGCTGGCGAGAGGCCGTCGCACAACCTGCTGGGGCATCCGCGACCGAGGCCATCACCCGGCTACGCGCTTACCTGGCCGATGACCTGGATACCCCGCGAGCACTCGCCGCACTGGACGACTGGGCCACTCAGACCCTGACCCGGCGAGGCCATGAC
This sequence comes from Actinomycetota bacterium, assembly GCA_030862405.1. Taxonomy (GTDB): domain Bacteria; phylum Actinomycetota; class Actinomycetes; order Mycobacteriales; family Pseudonocardiaceae. Next base: position 1,785 of record JALZDU010000362.1, read on the forward strand.
AGCACCGCGCCGACCCAGATGCGCACCGCCATCGACGCCCTCCTGGGGATCGCCTTGTGACCGCACTCAGCGGGCTGGTCCACGCTAAGTAGGACGTTGAACAGCAGCCGCCGACCGGTCGGTTGGGTTGTGCACCGACCCGCCGAGGTTCGGCGTCGGGCAACAACCTGGCGAGGCGGTCGAGCTTGGTCGCGACCAGAACATCGCCGACGCGGCAGGCCGCCAGCGGAACTCGGACAGCTGCGACGGGATAAGCGCAGGCTTAAACTTGAAGCGCTGACGACAGCGCTTCCCGTAATCCATTGATCGACGAATCTGAGCGCTCGCTTTCCGGTACTGGACACCCTGGTGTACCTGCGGCACTGCACCGACGTCTGGTTAGAAATCACCATGCTGTTGATCTCTGGGCACAATGACTCAGGCCCGGAGATCGACGCGAAGTGCGCCCATACGCGAGCATCGTAAGTTCCCAAGCTCGCTATTAACCACGTGCGGCGTGCTGTCGGCATGCTATTAAGCCGGTCAATCACGGTCAATGACGCGGCATCGCACCTGGGCCAGTCAGGTTGAGGACCCTGATAACGCACTGAGCAGTCTCCAGAGCTTGGCGGTTTTGAATCGGCGTTCGTGCGGTATCACTCTTAGTGGACGAGGAGGCTGCTGGCCAGCCTCAGCGACAGCGCCCATGCGCGTACGGCAAACAACAGTCGTGACGACACGTTGGCCTGGGCCCTAGAATGTCAATATGCGCATTATCGCCCTGGTGGCCGCGTTGGTCATCGCGCTGGTCACATCCTGCAACGGGGGCGGCGCGCAAAAGACTACCCTTCCCGACGGCGCTCAGCTGCTCAACGACTCCTCCACGGCGATGCGGACGGTCACCACCATTCACTTCACCATCAGGGCCCAGGGCAACGTCCCCAACGTGCCGCTCCGCTATGCCGACGGCCGGCTCACCCGACAGGGAACAGCGCAGGGCACCGCCAAGGTGGACCGAGGCGGGCAGCTTGTCCAAGAAGAGTTCGTGATCATCGGTGACACGCTTTACCTGCGTGGCCCGACCGGTGACTTCCAAAAGTTGCCGTCGTCTGTGGCCGGTGCGGTGTATGACCCGTCAGTAATCCTGAACCCGGACCGGGGGATCGCGGCGTTGCTCGTGAGCGGTAAGGACGCCACCACCGAGGCGCGCGAGCTAGTTGGGCGCGTGGATACTTACCGGTTACGCGCGAATTTTCCACGGCAGTCGCTGGGCACGCTTGTGCCGGGGCTCTCCAAGGACACTCCTGGCCAGGTCTGGATCGCTGTCCAGGGTTCACGAGTGGTAAAGGCCCAGTTCCCGGTGGGTGACGGCCTGATCTCCGTCCACTTCGCCGACTACGATGCTCCAGTTCTGATCAACGGTCCAGCTTAATCAGGGTCTCCGGTGCGGTCGGCTAGCGGGCAAGTACAGCGAAGGCCGCCGGAGGCGCTGCGTGAGTCAAGATCCGTCTGCGCTACGGCGAACGCTATGGCCATCATGGTGACAGGCACGGCTCACCGCAGATGAAGGATCCGCCCGTCTCAATCGGTGATCCTCGTGTGAGACGCTGGCGGTCGTCGACCCGCATGCTCGGGTTATTGCGCCTGACCTCTGCACGGACCGGACGATCACGATGCGTCCCATCCACCCGAGTGATGCTGCGGAGCATCTGGCGGGCGAGGACGCGGAGCTCGTCAAGTGGCTCAAACGGTGGCCGCGGCAGCGCCGAGACTGTGCGAGCGCACATCCAGCGCGCTGAGGCTATGTGGGCAGCAGCTGGCCCGATCTTTGCCTTCGGCATCACGACGAGTCGTGACATGCTCGCCGGGACCATTGACGTCCAACTCCATCCGCCCTGCGCCGCCCCGGAGCCGGCCACCCTCGCGTTCGGACTTTATCCGGCGTGGCGCGGGCAGGGCCTGGCGCAAACTGGGCACCTGCCCAGCTCTGCGGCGTCCAATTAGCCATGCCCAAACCGGCCACCCCCGCGCAGCACGCGGAGCAGTTCGGACGCTGTGTGTGACTGGTCCGGGGCGAACATCGCACCGAACGTAGAGGTGACGACATCGAGGTGCCGTCCTCAAAAGGCAGCGGGCGCGGAGCAAGTGGGTTGACTAAGATACGCTCTCGATATATCGTGAGCGTATCTTAGTCAGTCTGGTGACATTCAGGTTAGGAGAAGCATGAACACCGATCACCACCACCCACTTGGTCACCGCGACCATCGAGGCGCCGGCCGCCAGCACGGCCAGAGACGCCACCATCCGCAC
>JALZDU010000371.1 GCA_030862405.1 Actinomycetota bacterium
GGCGCCGGGAGGCGCCGATCGATGAGGTGCGCACGCTAGTAGGTTCGGCTGGTCTGGAGCAACCACTCACCCCCGTCGGCCGGCTCGTCACCGCGTTGCGGATCGCCGTAGACCCCTTCACGGACAGCCGCCGCCGCGACCTGCATCTACAGATCGCCGACGACTACTCCGGCGTTTCCCGGCTCTGCCCGGGCGGACCCCACACCGTGTTTCTGGACGCTGCACGTCGGCACCGGAGGGAAGCCGAATGGTGGGATTGACAGTGCGGAGCAGGGGTGCGCGCCAGGACAGATCGAGCGGGTGACCGCGAGGGAGGAATGCGTGACCGACAACGGGGACTTCGAGTTACCGGCTGCGCCTGGGGAGCTCAGACGGCGCAGGAACAGGTGGATCGGTCTGAGCATCGTAGTGATCGTGCTCGCCGCCAGCGCGGTGTGGTTCGCCATCGTGGCGATCCGTATCTGCGGGTCGCTCGGGTCCGGGGTGTATAAAGTCGATGGGGAATGCGTCGGCGTCACCGACAGCTCGTACGTCTTCCACCCAGAGCTGGAGGACGTCCAACGAAGGATCGCGGACGAGAACGCCCGAGTGCGCACAACTGCCTCCTCGTATGTAACTGTGGCGCTGCTTGACCCGTTGACGCCCACGCCGATGAGCGCGTTGCCCCCAGCGCAGGTCCGCAACCGACTCGAAGGCGCGTACACAGCGCTGCGGCGAGTCAACAGCACGCCTGTCGCCGGCGACTCCAGGCCACAGATCCAGCTGATCCTCGCCAACGAGGGCAGCACCGACGACCAGTGGCAACGGGTGGTCGGCCAACTGGTGGAGATGACCGAGCAGGAGAACCCGCTCGTCGCCGCGATCGGCTTGGGCGTGAGCACCGAGCAGACCCGGCAGCGAGCCGAGGACCTGTCCCGGCACGGCATTCCGATGGTCGGCGCGGTTCTCACCGCCGATGGGCTGGACTACGACCACATCCCTGGCCTGATCAAGACGTCCCCCAGCAACCGGCACTACGTTGAGGCCCTCCGCGGTTACCTGGAGGGCGCCGGGCTCGATTCGGCCATCATGGTCCGCGATTCTAACTCCGACTCCGGCATGGACCTCTTCACTCAGACGCTAGAGGACGAATTCAACAAGCAGATGGAGGACATCATAAAGTTCGAGCCTCAGCAGTTCACCGGGGTGGCCATCCCCACCGACGCTGACCCTGGCCTTTTCGCGAACGTGCAGACCAATATCTGCGCGTCGACGGGGAATGGGTTGAATACCATTCTCTACGCGGGTCGGGAGGTCGATCTCGGCGGTTTCCTCGAGTCACTCGAACATCGATCGTGTCTCAGCACCGGGTTAACCATCCTGACCGCAGGTTCAGACCTCGGCGCGGTGCTGAGAGGGCGGGAGCAGGAGACGCGTGATGCAAACCTCACGGTCGTATTCGCGGGGACCGTCGACGCCGAGGGCTGGAGGCAGAACTCCCCGGGGACACCTGAGCACTACCACGACTTTCTGTCGACGTTCCAGGAACAGGGGTTCGACCCCGGGCACCTAGACGACGGCGGCGCCATCATGATGCACGACGCACTGCTGACCGCCGCCCGAGCGGTGCGGCTGGCGGCCCCCGCGGGATCGGCATCGCCCCCCACCGCACGCGATGTGCGCAGCCAGCTCACCAACCTCAACGGCGTGCACACGGTGCCAGGGGCCAGCGGCACGTTGAGCTTCAGCTCCCGCTCACCGGGCGCCGGCAATCCCGTGGGCAAGCCGGTGCCCGTGCTCCAGTACCCGCAACCCTCTAATAGCCTCTCCAGGCAAGTGGGGCCACTCTACCGTGTACCATGTTTTGCCTTGAGCTGTCCCGAACCTAGCCTCGGGCCCTAGCCTCGGGCTTTCACTAGCTTGATCTTGTGGGCGACACCGGGCCTGGATACGCGAAAGTGCCTCTCAACTCGGTCCGATCAGGGTCCGTGCAACTCGGATCAAACCGTGCTGAGCCGGTCGGACGTGCGGGGGCACCGGCCGGCACGTCCGGGATCAACCA
>JALZDU010000374.1 GCA_030862405.1 Actinomycetota bacterium
GTGGGCGCCGGGGGCTCGAAGCCCTCCCCGGTCAGCAGCACCGTGTCGGAGAGAAACCGGGCCAGCTCACCCAGGTTGCCCGGGCCACCCGCGGTGAGATAGCGCAGCGCCTCCGCCGCGGCACCAGCCGGGACCGTCGAGGCCGGCGAGCACCCCGGCGTCCCACGAGCCGTCGGTCTCCGGCGCCGCCGCGCCGCCGGCGGCGAGCACGGTGGTCACCACCGCGTCGCATCCCGACAGCAGACCGAGCACGCCCTCGGCCTCGGCACCGTCGAGCCCGCGCAGCGACCCGCAGTACACCGGCAGGGCGTTGGCCCCGGTGTCGCGGAGCGCGGCGGCGAGGGTGTCGACGAAGGCGGTGTTGCCGGCCAGCGCGTGCGCCCGGTAGAACACCACGCCCACGGTGGGTTTGCTGGGGTCGATCGGCGGGTCCCCGTGCACCCCGAAGGACGGGGTCGGCGCCGGGGGCTCGAAGCCCTCCCCGGTCAGCAGCACCGTGTCCGAAAGGAACCGGGCCAGCTCCCCCAGGTTGCCCGGGCCACCCGCGGTGAGGTAGCGCAGCGCCTCGGCCGCGACGCCCGCCGGGACCGTCGAGACGGCCATCAGCTCGGCGTCCGGGGTGGCCTCCCCACCCAGGCAGACAACCGGCAGCCCACGGCGCAGCACCTCCTCCAGGCCCCGCTCCCAGGCCCGCCGGCCCCCGAGCAGCCGGACCAACACCAGGTCCACACCCGCCAACAGGTCGGGCAGCTCCTCCGGCTCGGTCCGGGCGGGATTCGCGACGCGGTAGCCGGCTCCCGAACCGCGAGCGGCCAGCAGGTCGGTGTCGGCGGTGGAGAGCAGCAGGATACGCATGAAGGAGCGTCCTCACCCGGGGTGGACGCGCCCCGCACGGAGGTGGCACGGCGGGTGGAGTTCCTGGCTCGCGGTACAAGCTGCACCGCTCACAGTGGCGCGACCGCCCCGGACCCGCGGGCCGCGCTCGGCCCACCCACCGGAGTTCCTCCATCCAGCCGCCTGTCGTTGGTCATGCTAGCCGTACCGCCGCGCTGCCAGCGGATCGTGCAGTCTTCCGGTGACAGGTACACCCACACGGCAGGGCTGGGCGACGGCACGACGCCCCGCGACTCATGAGGCTGTCCCGCTTTCCTGCGCACGCGCTTCTTGAGCAGTCTGGGTAATGAGCCCTACCAGACGATCCGCTTGCAGAGGAGCGAGGATCGCCACACATACATGCGGACAGTCGTAAGCAATGACCCATACATTTCCGCGATATGCCTTGATCGAGAAGGTGGCCTCGGCATCCGGCCCCTGCGCTTTGACGGTGAGCTTGCGGGATGTTGTCACTAGAGCATCACCACCGATGCTTCATGGATGGCAAAACTTTCGCCGACGGGTGTCGAGGTACGAGTCTCACCCAATCCTGGCGGTCTTTAGGTCATGTCAGATCATCGCCAAGTTGTCGTTAGCAGCTACAACGCGCTCACAGGGCAAGGTCAAGCCATTCACCACCCACATGCAGCCGGGGCCTTGGCGTATGCTCGCCAAGCGCATCCACCTGCATCTCCGGCTGTTGTACCCATTTGCGTTCCGACCCCGCTTCCTGCGCTCGTCATTTTTGGTAGGCGCCCAGGACCGGGGCGAGCCGCCAAACGCGGAGTGAGGGCAGGGAGCTGCCGGTCCGGTTCTGCCTCCGCTGTCGCGGATGGCATCACTTCGGGCGGACCAGCAGGCACCACCGCATCCGACAGGTCGTACATCCCGGCCCTGGGGCCATGAGGACCATGGAAGTAGGCGGACGCGTCACCCTGTATCTCGGGCATCAGATGGGGAGTATCCTGGAGGCATCCGCTCCCGGCAGGTTGGGCCGATCCTCGCTGGTCAGGCGAGAGGATCGCGAGTATCGGGGGCCCGTTACACTGACGCCGGATCGAACAGGAACCGGAGCGAGTGCCATGGGAGCGCAGCGAGCACAGCAGTACTGTCGTTGCGGCACGCAGTTGGCGAAGGACAACACTGAGCGCCAGTGCGCCCGCTGCCAGCGGGCCACGCGGGACAAGCTGATCGCGCCGCCTCAGGTGCCGTCTGAGTTCTGGCAGACCGACCAGTTCCGCGACGCCTTTGCGGCCCAGCACATTGGCCGAGTAGCCCGCTTCTACCGCACTCATCCGTACCACCATGCCATCTATGGTTCCAGCGGCATTTCGCAGACGTTGCTCGGCCAGTGGTTGGGTTTGCGTCAGCCGCAGGTCAGCCAGATTGAGACCGGTCCGTCAATCCGCGACCTGGACACGTTGACGTATTGGGCTCGAACATTGCGGATACCGGCGGGGTTGCTGTGGTTTGACATGCCAGGTCAGGCGCTTCTGCCGCCGCTTATGGTGGATGGCCGAGCTGCATCTGTGGATGGCACCGGCAACGAAGGTGAACGTACCGCCGAGGCAACGACCTCACCGCTGACCGTGCCGGGTCGACCGGACAATACGGTGTGGCTGACTGCGCCGCCGGAGCAGGCCGTTGCCTACCTTCGGGAGCAGTGGCATTTGCTGGTGCGGGCCGACAACCTGTTTGGTCCGGCCCGTGTGCTGCGGCTGGTGCATGCCCAGATCGAGCTTGTGGAAGCGATCCTGTGGCAGGCGCCCCGCACGCTTCGCCCGTCGCTGCTGTCCCTTGGTGCCAAATACGCTGAGTCGGCTGCCTGGCTTCATGAGGACGCGGGCGAAGCCAGCGCCACCTTCTGGACGGGCCGTGCCTTGGAGTGGGCGCAGGCGGCCGACGATGAGCGGCTGGTGGCATGGGCGTTGTTCCGTCGCAGCCAGCAGGTGGCCGCCGAGCGGGATGCGTCGCAGGCCGTCGGGTTGGCGCAGGCCGCACGGGATATGGGTGCACTGTCTGCGCCGATGCGGGCGGCGATTATGCAACAAGAGGCTTACGGCTTGGCGCTGGATGGGAACGAAGCCGCCTGCCAGTGCACACTCGATGACGCGCTCGGCTGGGCGGCGACCGACGACACCCACGGTGATGCCCGCAGCGGCCACGGTGCGTTCTGCACGGAGAGCTACATTGAACTCAAACGGGCCGAGTGCTGGCAGACGCTGGGCCAGCCGCAACGGGCGGTGCCGACCTACCAGACCGCGCTGGCGGGGTTACCGGAGGCCTACCACCGCGACCGCGGCCACGGGCTGGCGCACCTGGCAGGCGCGCTGGTGGCCATCGATGAGCCGGAGCCGGCCGCCAACGCCGCAGCCGAGGCGCTAGCCATCGCCAGTAGCTGTGGCTCGGGCCGGACGCTGCGGCGTATCCGGGCGGTCGCGCGTCAGCTACGGCCACATGCCAGGCTGCCCGCGGTGGCACAGTTGTTCGCCGCGCTGGCCGCCGCCGGGCCGTGATGGCCTCGGCCCGCGAACTCGACGCGATGCGACGAGCCATTGCGCTGTCGGCATTCGGACTGGGCACGACGAGCCCGAACCCGCCAGTGGGCTGTGTGATTCTCGATCGAGATGAGCAGCTCGTCGGCCAGGGTTATCACCGACGCAAAGGCGACGCCCACGCCGAAGTCCTCGCGCTGGCTCAGGCTGGCGAGCGAGCCCGTGACGGCACAGCCGTCGTTACGCTGGAGCCGTGCAATCATCACGGCCGCACGCCGCCGTGCCACCAGGCGCTCATCGATGCCGGCGTGCGCCGAGTGCTCGTTGCCCTCATCGACCCCACCTCGCGCGGCGAGGGCGGCGTGGTACTGCTGCGCCGCGCCGGGCTCGACATCGAGGCCGATGTCCTGGCTGACGAGGCACGGCTCGTGCTTGGTTCGTGGTTGCGCGCCTTCGAGTTGCAACGGCCTCACGTGCACTGGCTACATGTTGCCGATAGCGAGCCTCAGATAGACACCCTCGAGGCTGTGCCAGACGCAGCGTCCCTGCAGGCCAGCCACGATGTCGTACTCGCCGTCGACGGCGCCGTCGCCGAGGCTGTTCCTGGTGCGCACGGCGCCAACCTCACCCTCCCGGCGCAGCTCGATCTGGCCGAGCCAGCAGCAGGCATGGCCACGCTGTATCGCGGTGGCGTACGAGCGGTCTTGCTC
>JALZDU010000401.1 GCA_030862405.1 Actinomycetota bacterium
CCGATCTTGCATGTGATCACGAACTAAGCCTGTGGTCTGCGGTGTTGCGCCCCCGGCAGGACTCGAACCTGCGGCCTAGCGATTAGAAGTCGCTTGCTCTATCCGGCTGAGCTACGGGGGCCCCGAGCGCGGGTAAGCGCCCGCGAGCAGAGTAACCAGGTGCCGCCAGGGCGGTAGCTGCCCCTGTTAGACCGCGTTCAGCGGGCTCAGCGGGGTGACCAGGTGCCCCGTAACCCCGTTGAGCCCGCTGAATGGAATTCGGGGGCAGTTGGGTAGGAGGCGGGCTAGACGAGTGAGCGCCTAGTCTGGCGCGTGTGACTGTCGAGGCCTCCCACCGGCACGTTGCCGCGGTACGGGCTCGGGTTGGCGTGCTGGTCGCCGTTGCTGCCTTGCTGGCTACGGCTGTCGGCACGGGACTGGTCGTCGCTCTGGGCGGTGACGGGCTCGCCCAGCTGGGATTGCCCGATCCGGGGGTGCTCACTCGGGCCGGGCTGCCAGCCGTACGGGTGCTGGCCGAATGCGCCGGGGTGGTGACGGTCGGGTCCTTGTTGTTGGCCGCGTTCCTGGTGCCCCCGCAAGCCTCCGGCTACCTCGACACCGGGGGTTACGCCGCTGTCCGCACAGCGCGGATCGCTGCCCTCGTCTGGGCACTCATGTCGGCATTGATGGTTCCGCTGCTTGGTGCGCAGGCGCTGGGTCGCCCGGTGACCGAAGTGCTGAATCCGCTGCTGCTGGGATCACTGGTGTCTGAGCTGTCCCAGCCCGGGGCCTGGGCGCTGACCGCGGGGATAGCCCTGGTGCTGGCTGGGTTCTGCTGGATTGCGCTGACCTGGGGTGCGGCGGTGTGGCTCTTTGTGCTGTCCGTCGTTGGGCTGATGCCGGTGGCGCTGACCGGGCACTCCTCGGCCGGCGGCGCCCACGACGTCGCCACCAGCAGCCTGCTCTATCACCTGGTTGCCGCCGCACTATGGGTCGGCGGCTTGATCGCCCTGCTGGCGCACCTGGCCCGTCGGGGTGACCACGCCGGACTCGCTACCCAACGGTTCTCCAAGCTTGCGCTGGTCTGCTGGATCGTGATGGCCGCCAGCGGAGTGATCAACGCGCTGATCCGGGTCACCCCCGACCAGATGCTGTCTGCCTACGGGTTGCTGGTAGTGGCCAAGGTCACCGCACTGCTGGTGCTGGGCGTGGTCGGCTGGCTGCACCGGCGCAGCGCGGTGGCCGCGGTGGTCAATCGCGGCGATCGCTCGGCCATCCTGCGGCTGGGTGGCGTCGAGGTGCTGATCATGTTCGCGACCATAGGGATCGCGGTGGCGCTGAGCCAGACCGCACCGCCTGGCGGAATCGCGGCGCAGCTGAGCCGCACCGAGGTACTGCTCGGCTACGACCTGGCTGGCCCTCCCACCCTGGAGCGGCTGCTCCTGGAGTGGCGTCTGGATCTGGTGCTCGGGGTCGCCGCGTTGGTTTTGGCCGGTGCCTATCTGGCCGGGGTCCGGCGGTTGCAGCTGCGTGGCGACGCTTGGCCGGTCGGCCGCACCGTGGCCTGGCTCACCGGCTGCGCGACCGTTCTGATCGCCACATCATCGGGCATCGGCCGATACTCGATGGCCATGTTCAGCGCCCACATGGGTGTGCACATGCTGCTGACGATGCTGGCGCCGATCCTGCTCGTGCTCGGCGGACCGGTGACCCTGGCGCTGCGGGCCCTGCCTCCTACCGGCAAGGGCAACCCGCCTGGACCGCGGGAATGGCTGCAGGCGTTCACCCACTCTTGGATCATCCGGATGGCCACCCATCCGTTGATGGCCCTGAGCATGTATATCGCCTCCTTCTACGTCATGTACTTCAGCGGCCTCTACGATGCCGCCGCGCCGTCACACTGGGCGCATCTGGTGATGAACGCACACTTCGTTGTGATGGGTTACGCCTACTACTGGCTCATCGTCGGCATCGACCCCGCACCCCGCCGGTTGCCATACCTGGGCAAGCTCGGCTTGTTGGTGGCCGCGATGCCCTTTCACGCGTTCTTCGGGATCTCACTGATGGGCGCGACCACGGTGATCGGCGGTGACTTCTACCGCACACTAGCTCTGCCCTTCGTGCCGGACCTGCTGGCCGATCAGCGCGTGGCCGGAGCGATGGCGTGGTCGTTGGGCGAGATCCCGATGGTGGTCGTGTTGGTGGCGCTGTTGGTGCAGTGGGCTCGCTCCGACGCCCGCGAAGCCCGCCGGTTCGACCGGAGGGCCGAATCCGACGGCGAAGCAGAGCTGGTTGCCTACAACGCTCTGCTTGCCCAGCTCGCTGAGCGGCCCCCTGTCCGCGACAACAAGTGACATTGCTGGAGGCGCCGTTAGGAGCCGAGGTGCGGCTTCGGTCGGCTAGCACCGATCACCGACAATCCCCAGCTCCGGTCGGTGGCGGCAGCCAGATTATGCACATCAGGCCCCTCCATCCCCATGTTGATCAAGGCTGGCTACCGGAGCCACTTCTGGCCGCGCAGCCTGGGCGGTACCGGCCGAGGGGGCCGGCTCCCCGCCACAGACGGCGTGGAAGGTGCACAGGAGGGCATGTGAGATGAGAGAGACACCGGTGACCGTGGTGGGAACGCTGGTCAGTGACATGCGGCCGCGCCGAGTCGGTCCAGACGGGACGCTCGTGCTCAACTTCCGGGTCGCGAGCAATGAGCGTCGGTTCGACAAGACGTCCGAGTCATGGGTAGACGGCGAAAGCCTCTACCTGTCGGTGAACTGCTGGCGCAGACTCGCCGAAAACGCCGCCTCCCTCGTCAAGGGGGACCCGGTGATAGTCAGCGGAAAGCTGCGCACCCGGGAATGGACCACCGAACAGGGTGAGCGCCGATCGGCCGTCGAGCTGGAGGCCAATGCGGTCGGCCCGGACCTGGCCCGCTGCGCTGCGACGGTTCGTAAGCAACGCCGAGAGCAATCAGCGACGACCGGAGAGGACAACGCGGCGGTATCAGCTGGACACAACGTGTCAAACCAGGCGGATCTGCATGACGGCGCGGACTCAGCGTATGAGGTGAGCCTTTCCGAATTGGCCGAAGCGGCCCGCCCGCTGGTTCCCGTTCCCGCCTGAACCGTGAGCCGGATCGGGCAGCGGTCGGCCGCGCTGCCCGGTCCCGGCGACCACCTCTACGATCGCGGCCGTGGCGGAGTTCATCTACACCATGAAGCAGGTGCGCAAGGCGCACGGCGACAAGGTCATTCTCGACGGCGTCACCCTTGCGTTCTATCCCGGCGCGAAGATCGGCGTGGTCGGACCCAACGGAGCCGGCAAGTCGAGCGTGCTGCGGATCATGGCTGGTCTCGACCAACCGAACAACGGGGAGGCGTTCCTGGCCCCGGGGGCGTCGGTGGGCATCTTGCAACAAGAGCCCACGTTGAACGAGGACAAGTCCGTCCTGGGCAACGTTCAGGAGGGCCTGGGAGACATCAAGACGAAGCTCGACCGGTTCAACGAGATCGCCGAGAAGATGGCCACCGACTACTCCGACGAGCTGATGGAGGAGATGGGTCGGCTACAGGAGGAGCTCGATCACGCCGATGCGTGGGATCTCGACTCCCAGCTTGAGCAGGCTATGGACGCCCTGCGTTGCCCGCCGCCCGACGAGCCAGTGACGCACCTGTCCGGAGGAGAGCGGCGTCGGGTCGCACTGTGCAAGCTGCTGCTGTCCAAACCTGACCTGCTGTTGTTGGACGAGCCCACCAACCACCTGGATGCGGAGAGTGTGCTGTGGTTGGAGCAGTTCCTGGCGCGCTACCCCGGTGCCGTACTGGCTGTCACCCACGACCGGTACTTCCTGGACAACGTCGCGCAGTGGATCCTCGAGCTAGACCGCGGCCGGGCCTACCCCTATGAGGGCAACTACTCCACCTACCTGGAGAAGAAGGCCGACCGTTTGGCGGTCCAGGGCAGGAAGGACCAGAAGCTGCAAAAGCGGCTGCGCGACGAGCTCGCGTGGGTGCGATCGGGCGCAAAAGCCCGGCAGGCCAAATCTAGAGCCCGCCTGCAGCGTTATGAGGAGATGGCAGTCGAAGCCGAGCGCAGCCGCAAGCTCGACTTCGAGGAGATCCAGATCCCAGCGGGACCCAGGCTGGGCAACGTGGTGGTGGAGGTGTCGCACCTGGACAAGGGGTTTGACGGTCGTCTACTGATCAAAGATCTGTCCTTCACGTTGCCCCGCAACGGCATCGTGGGGGTGATCGGTCCTAATGGGGTCGGTAAGACCACGCTGTTCAAGACCATCGTGGGCTTGGAGGAGCCCGACTCCGGCACGGTCAAGGTGGGCGAGACGGTGAAGCTGTCCTACGTCGACCAGGAACGTGCGGGCATCGACCCGAACAAGACGGTCTTCGAGGTTGTCTCCGACGGACTGGATTACATCCAGGTCGGTAATACCGAGATGCCGTCGAGGGCCTACGTCAGCGCCTTCGGTTTCAAGGGCCCTGATCAGCAAAAACCAGCTGGTGTACTCTCCGGCGGCGAGCGCAACCGGCTCAACCTGGCGCTCACTCTCAAACAGGGCGGCAATCTAATCCTGCTCGACGAACCGACCAACGACCTCGACGTCGAGACGCTGAGCTCGCTAGAGAACGCACTGGAACAGTTCCCCGGCTGTGCAGTGGTGATTTCCCACGACCGATGGTTTCTGGACCGGGTGGTGACCCACCTTCTTAGCTGGGAGGGAACGGAGGAGAATCCCGCCTCTTGGTTCTGGTTTGAGGGCAACTTCGAGGCCTACGAGCAGCACAAGGTCGAACGACTTGGTACGGAGGCGGCGCGACCACACCGTGTGACCTACCGCAGACTGACCCGGGATTGACCGGGCATGTGGCAGCCGATGATCGGGAACGGCGATGGGGGTGGGAGGTGAGCAGTACGGCGCGCGACGGTGTCCGGACTGGCATGCCAGTCAGCAACGGCGAGGCCGCATCGCTGGTTGAATCGGCGATGCTCTTGCGCTGGCGAGCACCCGAGCTGGCTCTGCTGCTTGCCGACCGGGCGGTGGCCGCCGCGCAGGATGACCAGATGGCCATCCTGCGGGCAGATTACCTCGCGGTTTTTGCTCTCAACCGCCTTGGACGGCACGGGGAAGCGGCTCATCGGCTGTTCCCGGCGGTCTGGGATGATGGAACCCCTGCCGGGCTGCGGCATGAGCTGCACGTGGAGTTGGCGCACTGTGCGGCGGCGCTTGCCGAACCTGCCACCGCACTCCGGGCGGTACACGCGGTGCTGGCCGCTGGCGACGATGTTGCCCCGGTGCTGAGGGGCACTGCACTCGTCGCCGCAGCCGAGGCGTCGGATGCGCTTGGCCGGGGAGATCTGTTCACCCCGGCACTCGAGGAGGCTGACGAGCTTTACCGGGAAGACTCCACCCTCGACCGCGACACAGCACTGCTGTTGCGGGCCGCCGCGCGGGCTGCCGACGCGGCGCGCCACCGTCGATGTGGCGCGGCTGCAGAGGCCGAGGCGCATGCCAGGGCAGGCCGCGAGTTGCTCACCGGTTTGGCAGATCCCGAGCACGACAGCGGCGAGGTCAGGGCGCGGCTGATGCTAGAGATTGTGCTCGCCATGCTCGACCGGGACGAAGGCGACGCCGCGATGCACGAGGTGCGGCCGCTGCTGCGCCGTCCGGTGCGCGCCGCGGCGGCCGGTGCGGTGGGCAGGCTGCGGCTGGCATTGGCCACCCGGGTGCACCTCGCCGAAGGCCGCCATGAACCGGCGCTGACCCTGCTCGCCGATGCGGTCGAGGGAGCCCAGCGCCATGGGATGGACGCAGTTCTCGCCGAATGCCTCGAGGGTCTATCCCACGTGCACGAGGCTCGCGGCGAGTTCGCCGACGCTTTGTATTGCGTGCGCGCAGCCCGCGCAGCTGAGGGCCGTCACAGCCGCAACGTGGAAGCCGCGCGGTCCACGCTGCTCGAGCACTGCGGTCGTGCACGGCGCGAGGTCGAAGGCCTGATCGACCAGGTGGCTGCCCTGCTGAACAACGCTGGGACGGGATGCTCTGGGACTGACCCGGACACCGAATCGATGAATCCAGAGATCGCCGCCGGGATTGCGCTACACCCAACCCCCGAGGCCGAAACCACGAAGGTGGCGACGATCGCCGAGGTGGAGGCGGACACCACAGAGGCGGACACCACAGAGGCGGACACCACAGAAGCGGAATCTGCGGAGGCGGAATCTGCAGAGGCTCAGTCTGCGAAGGTGGAGACCGCCCAAGCGGAAACCACGGAAACCGAGACTGCGGAGGTGGAGACCGCGCGAGCGGAAACCGCAGAGGCCGAGACCGCGGAGGTCAAGTCTGCAGAATTGGACACCACGGAGGCCGAGTCTGGGGAGGCAGAGACCACCGAGGCCGAATCCCTGGACGTGGAAACTCCAGAGGTGGAGTCCCACGAACCGTCCGCTGCACCGTCGCCGCTACCTGAGCCCGAGATATCCCTAGACAAGGTCACCGCGGTTTCGCGAGAACCGGCCAATCCGGCGCCAGCGGAACCGGTCGTCAACGACAGTGGATCCGCACCCCACATTCCGACCGAACTGCTACCAACCGAGTCGCCGACCGGTCTCACTCCATGGCGATCCGGAGCACGGCACCGCCGGGGGGCGGGCACCCTGGTCTGCGTGAGCGACTTGCTGCCCGCGTCGGCGTTATCGGCAGGACGCTCCGGTCGGCGCCGCGCCGAGGAACCCGTCGAGGAGCGTTCCGCAGAGGCACCTGCGGCTGAGATCCGCCGGATCGGGGACGGTGGACCCGACAGTGGCAGCATTGGCACCCGGCAGGCCGCGGATCGTCCGGATGCGTCGGTCCCTGTCCGCTATCCCTTGCTGTCTCGGCCACCGTTGGGTCCGTCGACCGCTCTGGAGCGCGAAGCCACCGATGCTGTAACGCCGGAGGACACCGAGGAGTCCGTGCCGGCCCGGCGGTTGTTCCAGGCTTCTGGACCACCGCCGGCCCCAACACCCCGGACGATGGAATGGGAGCCGGGGAGTGCAGGCGAAGCGGCCGAAAGAGACTCCCGGCAGATGGGTCTCGGCGACTTGCTGGCCGAGGCACTAGCTGCATATCAGGAAAGCCGTGATGTCCGGGCGGACGCAGCCGGCCTGGTTGGATCGCGCGGCGATGACGGCTGCGCCGCCGACGATATCGCGAGTGGCCGTGACGTGTCTCCATACCGCGGTCCAGGCACGCGCTGGGCATCCGGTCTTCAGCTCGCTCCACCGATCGACCGGCGCGAAGACGATCCCTCCGAGGCCCTCACCAACCCGCTGCTGCGGCTGCCGGACCTCACCGCTGAACCGTTGTGGATCCCTCCCGACACAAGTCGCCGGTCCGCTGCCGGTGACTAGCATCCTGCCGCAGATGTGATGTTGGGCCTGAACCTGGACGTCGCGACCGCGTCAAGCGCTGACCCGGCTGGAATGGGTTGACCGAAGGGTGGGTATGACAAGTGCCGGCGTTCAGCACGGACGTGGCAGTGCGCTGGTCGGATATGGACTTATACGGGCACGTCAACAATGCACGGGTAGTGACGCTGCTGGAGGAAGCACGCACAGAGCTGCTATTCGGTGAAGGCGCCCGACGTGGTGCCGAGGGCCTCATCCACGGTGTCGTCGTCGTCAAGCTTGAAGTGCGCTACCGGCAGCCGCTGGTGTACTCGGCCACGCCGGTGCGGGTGCGACTGTGGATCAGCGAGCTGCGTGCCGCCTCGTTCACGGTGGACTACGTGGTGTCAAGTGCGGACGGTGACGCCGTCACCGCGCGAACCTGGCTGGCACCCTACGACACCAAAGCGCAACGGCCACGCCGGCTTATGCCCGTGGAGCGAGAGTTCCTGGCTGCGTTTCGAGAGGGCGGCCACGATGGCTGAGTTGCGGATTCCGGACCCTGTCGAGCGTGACGATCTCGGCGCCTTCGTCGCCCGTGCGGTCCGCCTCGAGAGCGACGCGATCGTTCGGCTGCGCAACGGGGACGGCAGGGTGCATGCTTGGGTGGTCACCCCGTTCGACACGCTGGTGACTCGTTCGGTGCGAGGGGCCATGCTTCCCGGTGATCTGACCGTGCGGGGTTCGAACCTGCTGGCCGCCGTGGCGGCGGTCGACGCTGCGGTGATTGACCCCGGTATGTCTCAGGATGCGCTGTGGCGTTCGGCGCTGCCTCCGGAACAGGGCTGGCATGAAGTCGACCAGGTGCCCGCCAAGGTGCTCGCCGATCTCGCCGACCAGGGCGCCGCTGTCGCCAGGGACAATCCCGGCCCGCGCGGCGCCCCGCCTGCTGCGCTGCTCGACCAGAAGGTGCTCACCGTCAGCGGAGCCGGATTCGACGTCAAGGTACCGCTGCGCTGCCTGTTCGCCCTGTCCGGGATGGGATTCGTAGGCGGCCGTGCCGCTGCCGAGACCGTCCGGGTGTCAGCCACCGACTCGTGGCTGCGGCTGGATGCCCGCTTCGGTGCGGTGCTACGCCGCCGGCACGCCCTGCTTCCATTGTTTGTGTGACCATTAGGACGGCGAAGTTTGTGTGACCATTAGGACGGCGAAGGCTCGATGAACCAGACGGCGGTATCGGGCGGGAGCGCATCGCCGCCCGGTGAAAGCGGGCCGCTGGCCAGCAACAGCTGCCCATTCGGTAGCGGAACATATACCTCGGAGGCGTTCAGAGCACAGACCAGCCCGCCCTCCTTGCGCAGGAAGGCGAAACATCCAGGGGGTGCGCCGTACCACAGCAGCTCGGTGCCGGCGAACGTCTGATGCTCTCGGCGCAGTTGCAGAGCCTGTCGGTACAGCGACAGCGTTGAGGCGGGGTCTTCCAACTGGGCCGCCACGGTACGGTCGGCCCAGCCGCTGGGCATCGGCAACCAGGCGCCGGGGGTGGAGGTGAACCCGTAGGGCGGAGCATCGCCCTCCCACGGCAGCGGCACCCGGCAGCCGTCGCGTCCGCGCTCGGTGCGCCCAGAGCGTTGCCACACCGGGTCCTGCAGCGCCCAGTCAGGCAGCTCGACGTTCGGCAGGCCCAGCTCGTCGCCGTTGTACAGGTACGCCGGCCCGGGCAGGGC
>JALZDU010000413.1 GCA_030862405.1 Actinomycetota bacterium
CGTCGAAGGATAACGGCGCTCAACAAAGGGGATTGGTCTGCGTCGTTTTCAGATCTGAGTTCAGGAGCCTGCATGAGCGCGCGCCTAATGACCGCAACCAGGAGCATCGGGTCACCTCCTAACATCACCAGGCGAACCCCACAACGTCACGTCGCGCCATCCGACCGGGAGCCTGGATGCACTTGTTAATCGCAGGATCTCCGCTCGACCCAGGCGCCGTCCACAGCTGATTCATCGTCAGCGAGCCGTCAGCGAAAGCGGCACGATGAGACCGCATGGGTCGATGCACACTGGCATGTAGTCGCCGCTCAGCGATGTGCAATGACACTCTTCGGTACGCGGACGCACGGCGAATCAGCGTTCACACCGAAGAGGTCACCGCTCGGCCGCCGTAGGCGCGGCACAGATTGGGTACACACCGCGCCACCCGGCAACGACGAACGTTTACCACCGTCAGCCGACGTCCCTGCAGGTCAATGGACGGTTCTGCGCGACAACGCGCTGGCCGGCGTTTTCCCAGCGGCGCTACATCAGCTAGCGCAGCTTCGGTGCCATGGGCATGGGTTGGATCTCGTGCTGCCTCTTGAGGAGGCGATGATCGGGCGAGAGCTGGCCGAGCGGGCCTGGCGATCCACGGTGGGTGCGCAGCCAGGGGAGGACTCAGGGACCTGACCAAAGTCACACACGTGTGATTCGTGGTTTGTGTGTTCTGGTCGTTGTCGCTGGTGTCGTCGTTGTGGGTGTCGTGGTGGTGCTGGTCGGGGCTGTGGTGGCGTTCGGCGATCTGGTCGAGCAGTGGGATGAACTCGCTGATCTCGTTGGATTTCGTGTCGACCCGGTGTTGGGCGATGACGGTGGCCTCGCCGTGGACCAGCGCGGCGAACAGGTGCAGCTGGTTGCCGTCGGTGTCCTTGGCGCCGCGCACGGTCTTGCCGTCCAGGGCGATGACCAGCCGGGTGAGCTGCCCGGTGCAGAGCCGCTCGGCGCTGACCTGGGCGTGGAGCCAGCCGGTGACCGCGGTGTCGAGGGTGTGGGCGTCCACGGAGCGGATCGCGCGGCGCAGGGTCTGGTAGGCCGGGGCCACCAAGGTTGCTGTGCGCTTGTTGCGGCGGATGCCCAGGGCCGCCAGGGCGGGCTGGGTCAGGGTGCGGGCGTACTGGGCGATGGCGGCGGTGGAGTCCGCGCCCGAGAGCACGGCCGCGGTTGCGACCGCGAGCAACGCGGGGAGCTGGTGGCGGATCCCGCGGGCCTTGCGGTGCTCGGGTACCTGACCCAACACGGCCAGCAGCCCGGCGGGCCCGTCGATGTCGAGGGTGTTCATGTCAACCAGTGCCCTGTCGTGCGGGGGATGGGTGAGGGGGGAGTCGAACGCTGCGGTGAGCGCGGTGAGGCTGTGGCGGTGCAGCGGGCGCAGCCAGTACATCTTCGGCCGCCCATGGCGGACCTTGGCGCCGCGGTTGCGGGCGTACCCGGCACTGCGCCCGACCGGGGTGAACCCGGCCGCGGCATAGCAGGACCCGGCGTGTCGGGCCGGGTCGGTGAAGGTCTCCACCGCCAGCACCGGCCGACCCCACACGGTCAGATGATCAGCGGGCAGGCGGCGTAGACACGCCCCGAGCACCGCCGAGGCCAGGTGCGGGCGCCGACCGGCGGGCAGCACACAGAACCGCTGGTTGCCGGTGATCAGCCCGAGCCGACGCAGCCGCAGCTCGCGGTCCCAACCCAGCAACCCCTCCCGGGCGGCGCAACCCAGCGCCGCGGACCCGAACCCGAGCACCGCGACCCACTCGTCGTCGATGGTCGCGACGTAGCGCAGCGACCGACCCGACAGTCGGTGGCCCAACCAGTGATGGGCGCTCAACTCGGCGTTGAAGCGCTCCAGCTCACCGGCCGCGACCGGCCGGACCAGCAGCGAGGCCCGCCATGACGACACCATGGCGACTGTGTAGCAGAAGCGAGTCAGCATGTCCAGCCGGGCAGATCAGCGCAGCTCAGCAGCCAGATTCAGCGACTTTGGTCAAGTCCCTGCATGGGTCGCCGTTGGACCGATTAGCACTACACACCCGCAATGGACTACGGCCATCAGCCCACAAACCAACACCAGCCATCTCTCCAGTTCCTTCCACTTCTCATATGTAATATGTCCCGCTCGCTTCGCTCGTTCGCTCCTCCGGTCCCCCGGGGGGGCCACCTCTCCTGGTTCCCTCACCCCCCGCCTATAAAGCGGCGGGGAGACGGGGAACCCCTGGTCGAGGGCTTTCCCTTAGCTAGCG
Source organism: Actinomycetota bacterium (assembly GCA_030862405.1). GTDB lineage: Bacteria > Actinomycetota > Actinomycetes > Mycobacteriales > Pseudonocardiaceae. Next base: position 2,274 of record JALZDU010000413.1, read on the forward strand.
TAGGGAGCCCACGGGAAACCGGGGGGAAACCGGGGGCACCAGGGGAGAGAACGCCGTTCGCACCCGTCCTGTACTCGGCTACATCAGGCATCTGACTGCACCTTGAACTCGAAGCCGCTGGCCTTGTCGCATGTACACTGCTGATCACTCGGCCTCTCACCGGCGTGCCAGAAGCGCCCGTTGTTATCGCCATCGACGCGGTAAATATCGCCGCACTTCTCCAGGGCGAGAAGCTTGTCGAGTCCTGAACTGTTATTGGACTTAATCCCCAGGCCATCCTTGACGACAGCAGATGTAGCCTTGCCTGGATTCTCCGCGATGAACGTAAGCGCTCCTTTCGCCTGGCTGTCATCCACTTTCCCCGCCCGCGATGCCCGCCGGTTCCCGCCCGTGGCCCTCAGTAATCGGGTCGCCGGATCAAACAACAACTGAAACTCGGGCACGTCGGGCAACCGCCCATTGAGGTCCGCAAATCGCTCACCCCAGCGATCCTTGGTGATGATCCACCGTTGGTCCGCCCAGTCATCGAGCGTGGTGGCCCCCCGGGCGTGTTCGGCGCCTTCCTCCTGCAGCGCACGGCCCATGTGCACATACAGAAACAGGTCGCGCACCCCGGCTTCAGTCTTGACTTCATCCAGCGTTTCAGTGAAGCGGTTGACGTCGTCGTTGTCGTTTTCCTTGCCGAACCCAGAGAATGCTCGCCGGTGGGGATCCAGATCGAGGATTTCCACGTCCATATCTCGACACCACCGTACAAGCTCCTCAGCGTTGTACGGATTAGCGAGACTAAACGATCGACCACGCATATTCAGCGGCGCGAGTTTTTCGGTCCTGCTGATACCTATATCCTTAAGCCAGTCCAGAAAGTCATCCTCGTCCAGCTCGTAGTTCAGCACCCCAACACGGCCGTCAGGTGGTATCACTCCGAACCGATCTAAAAACGGCACGTTGTCCGCGAGAGACCGCAGCTTGTTTCCGTTTAGCGTCGTCTTG
>JALZDU010000439.1 GCA_030862405.1 Actinomycetota bacterium
CTTGGTGCACGGCCGGTGCCCGACCGAGGTGACCACCGACCGGGCAGCCGCCTACCCGCGAGTGATCGAGCAGCTGTTCCCCGCTGCGTGGCACGTCACCGAGCAGTACGCGAATAACTCCGTCGAATCCGATCATGGGCGTCTGAAGTCCCGGCTGCGGCCGATGCGCGGTCTAAAACAACTCCGCTCGGCACGGGTGATCAGCGCCGGGCACGCATTCATGCAGAACCTCCGACGCGGCCACTACGAACTCGGGACCGAGGAACCAGTGAACTTACGGGTGCTGGCTGCCTTCGACGAACTGGCCCTGGCGATCTAACCAATCCGGGCATCAACGCTCTCGCCTGTCCCAGCTCTGCGCAACGCAACAGCCCCCGCACGGTTGAGTACTGAGGTCATCGCCAGCACCCCAGCCGGGCATTGGGTGCCTCTGCCGGGTGAACCGGCATCACCGGCTGAGTGCAGCTGGATGGCACGGGCCGGCACAGCCGAGGCTGATGCCGCGCTGGGCCAGCGCGTCTGACCAGCACTTTTGGCTTTGCTGAATCTCGGCTAACGGCGCAAACTGCTAGGTGCAACGCCCTCCTCTGCCGCGGACAGCGCGAGCGCAAAACTGTCCGGCAGCGGAGTGAGCGTGCAGGCCAACCGCCGGCGCGCGGTCACGACTCACGACGCCACCGGACGCCGTGAGGACAGCTACTGCTCCAAGTCATGTGCCATAGCCCTAGCTCCTCGTCCGGCGGGCAGACGGCAGACTTTCTGAATGTGCAAGGTTTACTCGCCAGTGTGATTGCCGTCGCGGGAACGCTGTTGGGCTCCATCGTCACGTACGTATTTCAGCGCGTTAACGCAGGACGCGCCGAGAGATTCGCTCGCCAGGAGCCGCTGCGCCAGGAGCGTATAGCGACCTACAGCGGTTTTGCCGGGGCGATCACCGAACTCTGACGAGGAGTCATCAGTCTCTGGTTCGTCCTCCAACGCGACGATGTCCCACGCCCTGAGCTCTACGCCGCACATAGAGTCTGATCGCCTGGGGGCGGCTGCCGATCATGCACGGTTCCGGGTTCAGCTGCTCGCCGAAGACCCTGATCTCGTGGCGCTGGCCGACGCCGCGTTCGAACCGATTGGTGCGATACGCCATGCCGCAGATCGGGCTGAGCTGGTCAAGCACGAGAACCGGTGCTCGGCCCGGGCCATCGCCAGTACGTGCGGTGGATGCAGTACGAATCTTCGAAGCCTGTCGCGCCGACATTGTTGATGTCGGCGAGGAGCACGGGCACCGCGTGCTTCGAGTGGTCGGCAAGGGCTCCAAGGTGGCGCTCGTTCCGCTGCCGCCCGCAGTGGGTCGGGCTATCGACCGAGCCATCGATGACCGGGACTGTGGGCCGATCCTGCTCAACCAGCGGGCACATCGGATGGACCGGCACTGCGCCACACGCCGGCTCCGGCGGCTTGCCGAGGCATCGGTGGTCCGGCTGCCGCGGATGCACCCACACATGCTGCGGCACACTTTTGTCACCACCATGCTCGACGCCGGAGTCGACCTCCGCGATGTCCAAATCGCCGCAAGACACGCCGACCCCCGCACCACCATGCGCTATGACCGCGCCCGCAAAAACCTCGACCGTCACCCCAATTACATCCTTGCCGCTTACATGGCATCAGGCACCTAACACCGAACGCACTGTCTTGCCGAATAGCGGATGTTGGTCATCCTCCCGCAGTTGAATACCCGCGTGGTTGTCCGGGTATTCGAGGCTGGTCCCAGCCCGACGAAGGAGGAGGAAACCCATGCCGGTACGCGAGATGATCGACACCTACCCAGCCGAGATCAACACCGATCGGGGGTTGATCGCGGATGCAGTGGAGGCGCTGATCGACTGTGCGCAGGCGTGCACGGCGTGCGCGGACGCCTGCCTGTCCGAGGAGCAGATCGACCAGCTGCGCAAGTGCATCCGCTCCGATCTGGACTGTGCGGACATCTGCGAGACCACCGCGCGGGTGCTGTCGCGGCACACCGGCTACGACGCCAACGTCACCCGCGCCCAGCTACAGGCCTGCATCCAGGTGTGCAACTCGTGCGGCGACGAGTGCGAGCGGCACGCCGAGATGCACGAGCACTGCCGGATTTGCGCGCGGGCGTGTCGGCGCTGTGCGGAGGCCTGCCAGGCCCTGCTGGCCAAGATCAGCTGACGGAATCGCCCCACCACCGGCGCGAGCGAGCATCCGCGCCGGACCGGGCCGCCGTGAACCG
>JALZDU010000451.1 GCA_030862405.1 Actinomycetota bacterium
GTGCTGACCACCCGAGCCAACATCGCATACTGGACTAGCCAGGTCGGCGACGCTGGCGCGGCGCTGGAGCTCTTTAAGAAGTTATTGCCTGACCAAGAGCGGGTACTGGGCTGTGACCATCCCAAAGTGTTGACCACTCGCCGTAACATTGCGGCCCGAACTGGAGAGGTGGGGGACACTCGCGCAGCGCTGAAGCTGTTCGAGAAGTTGTTGCCCGACCAGCAGCAACTGCTGGGTGAAGATCACCCCGCCGTGCTGACCACCCGAGCCAACATCGCATACTGGACTAGCCAGGTCGGGGACGCCCGCACGGCGCTGGAGCTGTTCCAGCAGCTTTTGCCCGACCAGCAGCAACTGCTGGGTGCAGATCACGCAAACGTGCTGACCACCCGCCACAACATCGCGCACTGGACCGGAGAGGTTGGAGACGCTCGCGCAGCGCTGGAGCTGTTCGAGAAGTTGTTGCCCGACCGGCAACGGGTGCTAGGTGCCGACCACCCCGAGGTGCTGGCTACCCGCTACAACATCGCGGCGCGCACTGGAGAGGTTGGGGACGCTCGCGCAGCGCTGGAGCTGTTCGAGAAGTTGTTTCCCGACCAGCAGCGGGTGCTTGGTTCCGATCACCCCGACGTGCTGTGCACACAGAAGTGGATTCATTACCTTAAGCAGAACTAGCTATAGGCTGCACGAAGTGTGCTGGCCACTGGTGCCGCATCCGCTCCGATCCTGTGCGAACGGAAGCTGCTTTAATCAGACGCTATGGCTCGGCCAGGTTTTTACTCGGTGAGGCCAAGCGGACGGCCTGGCCGGTGGCTGACCGGCAGAGACTGGACCATATACAGAGAGCTATTCAACCTTGATACTGCTCAACCTCTCGCCGAAACGAGTCACGACCGAAAGTAACGCAAGATCCTCCTACTCAATGTCCAAGGTACGCGAAGTGCAATCTCGCTTTTATGTGCGGAGTCTAAGAGCAGGTTGTCAGTTCCGTGTCAACGGCGCTCACAACCTGCGCCCGTAGCTGATCTCAACGTAAGAGGGAGGGTCGCACTCCATGTCGATTGAGCAGCCATACCCTTACTGACCTGCGGTCCTTCAACTGCGAGCGGAGTCACCAAGGGAGTTTTTGGCCTGCTCAGCGCGCCCGGCAATATCTTCGGCCGCGGAGCGACTCTGGTCGGTGATGGTTGATGCTGCGCGGCTGGCTGTTGCTTGAACGGACTCGACAGCCTGCTGCGCGGGTTTTTGGAGGTTCTGAGCCATCCCTTGGGCCGTCTGACCGAGTTGCTGCGCGAGCGGCTGCATCTGCTGGCTCACCGCATTGGTGGCCTGGCTAGCCAGCTCTTGCTCCTTGCGGCTGGGAGGCAGCAGCGAGGACACCAGCCACCCTGCCCCGAACGCGATGAGCCCGGCCGCCAGCGGATTACCTTGGGCCTGCCGCCGGGCGGCTTGCGGTATGGAGGTGACAATGTCAGTCGCCTTTGAGGCGGCGGACGCGGTACGCTCGGTGGCATCGGAGGCGGCCGAATTCACCGCGTCAGCTGTCGAGGAAGCTGTGTCCTCCGCAGTGCCCATGATTTTGTCCTTGATGCTGACCATCGAGTTGCGTGCGTGGTCGACCTTTCGTTGCATGGCGCGGCTGGGATTGACCTTTTCGTTGAGCGCGTCCACCTTGGCGCTGAGATCCCGTCGGGTGTATTCGATCTCGCGGCGGATCTGCTCCGGATCATTGGTCATGGCGTCTCCTACCGTCCCCTCATGGCGTCCGGTACTTCCTTTAGTGTGTCGACCGTTCGTTGCGGCTTGGGGTGCACTTGGCGAAGCTGGCGTCGCCCGGCGGAATACAACAGCGCGGCGGCGAGGGCCCATATCCCCGCCACGATCAACATGGCCCGCGCTATGTGCATCACTTGGCCCAGCCCCACCGCAAGTGCAAGAGACAAGAACAACAAGAACGTATAACCGGCAAGTCCGGCCCCGCCTAGCATGCTGGCGGCCCGCCCGGTCTTCACGGCTTCTTGCTTGGTTTCGGCCTTCGCCAGCTCAAGCTCTTGCCGCATCAAGGTGGAAAGGTCTTGGGTGAGATCCCTGATCAGCTCGCCCACCGAGATGTCATCAACACGCGGGGGTCCCAGACCTGCGGGCCGCCCAGAACCGACTGCGCCTGACGGGGGACTGGTCATGGCTGCATCCGCCTGCCTGGGTGGTAACCCGCCGCTGGCTTGCTCGGCTCCTCACCCAGCCTGAGCGTGTCATCTCGCGATGGTGGGAGGGGGCCGGCCGGGGACGGGATGTCTGCCGGTGGCGGCATCGCACCCGGCGGTGGTGGAGGGATGACACCCGCCGGTGGCGGGGGCATGACACCGGTTGATGGCACCTGGCCGGGCAACGGCTGATCTGGCGGGACAGCTTTTCTGACCGGTGTGGGTGTTGGCGCCGCATCAGTGGTTGATGAGTCAGCGCGGGAGCTGCTCTGCGCGGCGATCCCCGCTCTGGTTACCCGTCCAGCCACCACGCCGGCGACTGCTGCACCCAAAAGGAACGCGCCGGGGTGTCGCCGCGCCCAATCGCGTGCCTCATTAAGCAGCTCGTCCGGCTCCCGCTGCTCAGCCCATGATGCGACGTTTTGCATCTGCTCAGAGATCTGCCGCACCAGCGTGCTGGTGATGCTGGCCTCGGCAAGTTTGTCGGCTATCTCGGCCATCCCCTCGAGCTGCTTAGCCATCGCGCTGAGCCCTCCAGCAGCTTTCTGCTGGCCGGTGCGGGCCTGCTCGCGGACTTGCTCGCGCGCCTCATTCAACAGGTCACGCGCCTGTCGACTGGCGTCTTGGGCTACTTCTTTGACCTGGTCGCTTGCCGTCCCGGCGACCTCACTACTTGCTTGCTTAACCGACTGGCCCACCTCCATGGCCTCATCCCGCGCCACCTTTGTCGTTGACGGCGAACCCGACGGCACCTCCAAGCTCGCACGCGACGGCGAAGAATCGCCCACTTCAGCACTCATTCGAAAACCTCCCACCGCAGCCGCCTCCCGCACCCATCACCGACTCAACTACCCACCCAGCCCATGGATAAACCCGGTGACGGTGACGTACACCTGCTCATCGCGGCAGTCGGGAGCGTCACCGATCAGGCGGGGACCCCACCACAAGAGCACCCAATGAGGCCACGGCATGGCCGTCTTGGGGCCCAAGAACGTCTACTTGTGCGCGCACGGGGATGCAAGCAGGACTGTCCGTCCATCAAGGGTGTAACTGATCTTCCGGCATCAGCACCTACTGTCGAGAAGTGTTTGGCGGGTCGGCAAATATGCCGTCATGACCAGCACTGTCGGGTAGCCGCTTCTGGTAATCGCTAGATTGCAGGTTGTGTGCACAGAGCCAGATCCAGCCTCGGGACAAACAAACTGCGGGCGCTCGCCGCCCCGCACCCCGGCAGGCCTCCAGGACGGCCGAACCCAGGTGACCAGCTCAGCACAGACAAGAGGATGTGGGTGCGGCATCCCATCGCCCTCCCAAAGGGCTACCACGCGCTACCCCGGGGGCAAGCCTGGCAACCTCGACCGGTGGCAGAGAACGATGTTGCCCCGGGGTAGCGCGTGGTCGGGCTACGCCAGGCCGACGGGACGCCACACAACTCCCCGAGTACAAGATCATTCAAGATCCAAGACCATCTCGATCGGGCCGGGTCAGACCTACCTCCTTGACCGAGCACGTGCCCCCGCGTGCCCGTTCTCAGGGTCACGGGGAGAGCTGAGAAGCCGGAAAACTAACAAGCATTTTCACATGTGCACCCCCAGGTGCCCAGCTTCTCCCGCTCTTCGACAGGCTCAGGCAGCGAGTGCGGCGCACAAGCTGGCCTGTGAGGCGGATACCTATTGATGGCTCGCCATACTCGTCACCCCGGACATCACCCGATCTACCAAGGACCGTTCGATAGCGTTCGATCGGCTAATTGCTCGGTCGGGATGGAGGTACGTGTGGCGGATGAAAGTCGCATCTTGCGGTTCGGGATCACGGTCGACGGTAAACGCGCGCGGTGGTGGCGCCTGCGGTCCGGGGCTACGAGCGCCGAGTTGTACCTCGAACGCGAGGGCTCCGGCCGCCACGCGCATCTCAGCATGCACCGGTCCGGTGAGTGGCATCTCGACGTGAAGGGCAATTGGCCGGTCGAGTGGCAGCGTCCGCCGGACCTCGCCCCGGACCGCAGGCGGGCATTCGCCGTGGTGCAGCACATCGGGATGGCGGTCGTCGACGAACCGGCCGTCGAACGAGCGGTCCTGCACCCAGTGCCCGCTGACACCAACCGGACGATCGCCACGGCGTTTGACGTGTGGATCGAGGAACCCGACACCGATCCCCGGGCGTGGCCCGGCAAGGACGCCGGAACGGCATTCATTGGGCGGCTACCCATCGCCGAGGGCCGAGGTACGTGTTGCGTCGTCGCAGAGCCGGTGCGGCCTGACATGGACGCGCTGCCGCCGCTTGTGCTGACCGCCGACGAGGCCGAGGCGTTGCGCGCGGCGGGTGTGCTCACGTTCCCATCGGTGGCGGTGACGCACGATCAGGATGGAACGATTTTGTTGATCGAGCGGTGGGCCGGACTTCCGATCGATGAGGCCGAAGCCGCCGACTGACACGAATGCCGAAGTGCTGCTACGACCGTCACCACGCCGACATTGATGGGCACGGTAAGACTCATTCGCTGCCTCTGACTACATCAACGCCTCTCGGCCATGCTGTCCACGTGCTGTAAGGAGGGGGTCAATAGCGGTCAGCTGCGGTGCGTCGAGGTTCAGGTCATCCGCAGGTCCGCGGGCATGACCTGGCGGGGTAGACAGATTCCCAAGCTCCTGAGCAAGAATCAGATGTTCGGCAGCAGGCAGACCGCCGGTCAGAGCCCGCGACCGAAGAATCCCCCTGCTCTCCGTCAGTTGGTACATCAACGGCTACGGACGACCACGAACACCCTCGGACTTGAACCGGAAGATGAGGCACGACCCTGGACAATCAGCAAGTAGTGGCGGGGTGCTGCCTGTGACTACGGATCAGAAGGTTGGGAGTTGAATCTCTTCGGGCGCAGGTCATCAGAGGGTGTTTGTCTCTCGGTACATGTCTCCGAGGTCTCAGTCCGCCTCAGGCTCGGGCGACCCATGATCGCTTGCGTGGTGGCTGTCGTCGGTGGACCAGAGCAAGTGCCCGAGCTTGTCGGCGACGTCCCGACACAGGTGGTCCGGAACGTGCTGGTAGGGATAGCCGAGTCC
>JALZDU010000459.1 GCA_030862405.1 Actinomycetota bacterium
GACCATGACTGAAGGGCGCGTCGAGCGTCACGCCGGTCGCAGTATCCGGGTAGCCATTGTGGGCGTGGGCAACTGCGCTGCTTCCCTGATACAGGGTGTGCACTACTACCGCGACGCCGATCCCACTGCCCGGGTACCTGGCCTGATGCACGTTCAGTTCGGCGAGTACCACGTTGGTGACCTGCAGTTCGTCGCCGCGTTCGACGTCGATGCCAAGAAGGTGGGCCGCGACCTGTCCGAGGCCATCGTGGCCAGCGAAAACAACACCATCTCGATCTGCGACGTGCCTCCGTTAGGTGTCACCGTGGCGCGTGGCCACACCATGGATGGTCTGGGCGAGTACTACCAGGACATCATCACCGAGTCCGACGAGAAACCGGTCGATGTGGTCGATGTGCTGTGCGAGTCCGGTGCCGACGTGCTGGTGTCGTACCTGCCGGTTGGCTCCGAGGACGCCGACCGGTTCTACGCCCAATGCGCGCTGGACGCCGGGGTTGCCTTCGTCAATGCGCTCCCGGTGTTCATCGCCTCCGATCCGGAGTGGGCGGGCAAGTTCACCTCAGCCGGAGTGCCGCTCATCGGCGACGACATCAAGTCTCAAGTCGGGGCGACGATCACGCATCGGGTGCTGGCCAAGCTGTTCGAAGACCGTGGCGTGGAGTTGCTGCGCACGTACCAGCTGAACTTCGGCGGCAACATGGACTTCTTGAACATGCTGGAGCGCAAGCGGTTGCAGTCCAAGAAGATCTCCAAGACTCAGTCGGTGACCTCGCAGGTGCCGCACGAGATGGAGAAGGCGGCCGTGCATATAGGTCCGTCGGATCACGTGCCGTGGCTGGATGACCGCAAGTGGGCCTACGTGCGGCTGGAGGGTCGGGCCTTCGGTGACGTGCCGCTGAACATGGAGTACAAGCTCGAGGTGTGGGACTCACCCAACTCCGCTGGTGTGATCATTGACGCGATCCGCGCTGCGAAGATCGCCAAGGATCGGGGTATCGGCGGCCCGATCGTCTCCGCGTCGGCCTACTTCATGAAGTCGCCGCCGGAGCAGTACTCCGACTCCGAGGCCTACCAGGCCGTCGAGGCGTTCATCCGCGGCGAGGTAGACCAGTAGGGCGAAAGACTGCGACTGGGAATACCGGTACTGACTCGACGCAGCTTGACGGCATGATTGACTCATGAGTTTCAATCGTGGTTCCCGCGGCCAGCGGGGGGAGCCCTCGACGAGCGACCAGGGAACCGCCGCGGGTGAGGACCAGCTAGCCCAGCAGCTCAGCGCGCTGGCCCGTCAACTGCAGGAGAAGCAATCGCTACAAGAAACCCTCAGCGGCATCGTGCACGCCACGGTGGACAACGTGCCCGGAGCCCAGTTCGCCGGGCTGACCGTGGTCAAGGGCCGCCGGGAGGTGCACACAGCGGCGTGGACCGACGAATTGGTTCGCACAGCCGACCAGGTGCAGTACGACACCGGCCAGGGACCGTGCCTGAACTCCGTCTACAAGGAGGCGACCGTCCGGGTGACTGACATGCGCTCCGAACAGCGGTGGCCGGAGTTCGCCAAGCGAGCCGTTGATCTCGGCATCAAGAGCATGCTGTCCATCCAGCTCTACGTCACGGGCGACAACCTCGGCGCTCTCAACCTGTACAGCCAGGCTACCGAGGCATTCAACGACGAATCCGAGCACGTCGGCCTCCTGCTCGCCGCGCACGCCGCCATCGCGATGGCCGGCGCCCAGCAGCAAGAGCAGTTGGTGCAGGCGATCACCACTCGCGATCTCATCGGGCAGGCCAAAGGCATCCTGATGGAGCGCCACAAGATCACCGCCGAGCAGGCGTTCACAATCCTGATCCGGGCAAGCCAGCTGGGGAATGCCAAGTTGCGCGACGTCGCCGAACATCTCACCACTACCGGTGAGCTGGCGGCCAGGCAGCGCCAATAGGTGCAGTTGCGCGCCGTGGGTTGCTGCGCTCGGCGCTGTTTGCCTATTGTCGGTACAAGGTTGAGCCATCAGCCGCTGCGGCAGCACACCAGCGGGTGGCCACCTGAGTCCCCCGCGGCACTGACACAGACGGGGGCGCCGATAATGCGCAACAGCTCGAGGATGAGGTCGGCCCACAACGGTCGCGGACCGATATTCGCGCTGGAAATCCGCCCGGATTGCCACTGCAGTCAGGTGGCTTTGATCGGAGAGCTCGACCTGGCCAGCGCGCCGCATCTGCAGCGGGTTCTCGATGAACTGCGCCGGGATGGCTCTCAGGAGATCGTGCTCGACCTGGCCAGCCTGGACTTCCTCAGCGCCACCGGCCTGGAAGTGTTCGTCCGCGCCGATGAGCAACTGCGCGCCGCCGGCGGGCGACTCGTCCTCAACCGGCCTGGGCGGCGGGCCCGTCGCATCCTAGCGATCACTGGACTGGACGCTGTCTTGACGATCCGGCCAGTGACCTCGGGCGGCCTGGACGCTACCGTTACCAGCGGGGTCAGCCAGGCGTCCTGACGGCGAGGTGTGCAGGCGGATCAGACGGGCGAGCTGGCGGGAATCTGAGTCATTCAACTTCCCTGCCGCGAGTTCCAACGGTCTCAGCCGGTCGGTCACCCGCTTGGACTGCAGTCCGGTGGCCAGGGTCAGGGCGTCTCGGCCGATCCGGACGCCGTGGTCGACGTCGCCTTGGCGCAGATGGTTGGTGGCCAGCGCGGTGAGCATGAAGGCCCGGCTACGGCTCATCGACTGGTCGTAGTGAGCCAAGGATTTGTTGATCGCGGGGATAGCGATGGCCGCGTGCTTGAGGTCGATGGCCGACAGCACGGTGTGCACTGTTCCGATCATCGCGTTCATGTCGGTCTCGTTGTAGAACCGGGCCCAGTCGGGCGCCTCGGACAGATCAGCCCTGCCCAGCTCGTCCTGTGATCGGCCGAGCAGCTTCCTGGCCTGCACGTCGTCGCCCATCATCGCGTAGGCCCAGGCTTCGTTGCCGCACAGCACCGCGGCAGCCAGCTCCGATCCGGAGTCCTGCGCTGGGTGCTGGCCCAGCTGAAACCACCTGAGTGCCTCGTGCGGTGCTCCGTGGTGCAGGAAGACCCGGCCGATCCGGTACATGATGTTGGACAGCAGGTCCGGGTCTGCGCATTGCCTGGCGTACTGCAGTGCGATGGTGAAGTGCTGGCGGGAAGGGTCCAGCAACCCCAGGTCGAAGGCGGTCCATCCGGCCAGGTTCTGCATGTCAGCCAGCGCCCGGAAAAGTCGCGCCCGTACCACGTCAGTGCTCGACGCGGACAGCAGGCGTTGTGCCCAGGACAGTTGGGCGACGACCGCGTCACGGCACGCGCCGCCGCCGAACTGGTAGTCCAGGGTGCGCATGGCGCTGGTGACGGCCTCAACTTGCTTGACATCGGTCATACCGATGTTGCTGGGCGCCGGCATCTGGGTAGGGCGGGCCAGCCATTGAGCGCTGTCCGCGGCCAGCCCCGCAGTGCCGGACATCACTGTGGTGCCGAAGGCCACTGTGGTGCCGAGCGTCACCGCGGCTCCGTGCGCCAGGATCTTTCGGCGCTTCACCGACTCCACCTCAACCCGTAGGGGAGAACTCGGCCGCGATGCGTCGCGCGGCCAGCGTTACGGGGTGGACTCCAGCCGTGGCAGCGACCTCGCGTAGGCGGTCCGCCAAGACGATCACCTGGGCTTCGGCGCATGCGTAGCCGATGCTGTACCGGCTGTGCGTACAGGGGCCCGCGGTCGGATCCGGGTAGAGATGCAGCCCCCGGCTAGCGAGCAACTCGCGGGCCATGTCCTCGTGAGGTTGGCGCTGGGATGTCGGCACGCCCGAGCTGATCCAATCGACCGTCGTCCCCAGCGCCGTGCCGCGGTCCAGCTTGTGGAGCTCGATCGTCCAGGTGCTTCCCACCGAACGACACCACACCGCCGCGAGCACCGGCATCACCGCAGTTGGCGTGCTGGGCGAGCGACCGCGTAACCCCGACCGGCACGGATCTCGAACAAGATCCGAAAGCGCGCTGACAGAGTGGTCTGGCGGCATGCCGCTGCACCCCCACGAGTGGCTGTGGTGGCCGCGCTACTGGACCGCAACCCCAACGGTAACAAGAAAATCCTGAGCAGGCTCGTCGGCGTTTCAGTGAGTTCGCAGCGGGGTAGGCGGTGGTATCCCACCTCACCACAGTTTGGATTCCCATGACTTTCAACCCGCTCGAACAGCGCGGTATCCCGCTGGACAAGCAGCTCCGCAACTGGCGAGAGCTCGACGTCGAGCCGGTCGATCCCGATCACAGCGACCCGTACACCAAGTGCCGGATCATCACGATGAACGGCATCGAAATGGAGGCGCTGCTGTTCAGCCACAACTTCGCCCGGTTTTGCCCGGACATGGAGGCCAAGCACAAGCTGGCCGAGGTCCGCTATCTCGAGCAGCAACAGCAGAAGGCCGTCAACTGGTTGCTGCCCGGTTCGTCATCCCCCCTGGAGACGACCCTGTCCTACGAGCAGGTCGCGGTCGATCTCACAGCGTGGGTCGCCCGGATGGAACCCGACCCGTACCTGACGCAGTGCTATGAGTTCGGCGTGCTGGAGGACTTCGACCACCTGTACCGCTACGCGAATCTTTACGAGATATTGCAGCATCGCAAGGCGGAGAAGATCGTCGACCAGCTCACCGAGGTGATGCCGGGCCGGCCCACCCGCTACGAGCACCGGCACCCGATCGACAATGTGCGCGAGCCCTACGACCGCAGCGCCGCAGCCCCGATCTCCAAGCTGCACGCCCTCACGATCCTGTCCGCCGAGCAGCAGACGATGAACTTTTACAACAACGTCGGCCCGCAGTACATGGAGCCGATCGCGCGCCAGCTCTACCAGGAGATCGCGATGGTCGAGGAGGAGCACGTCACGCACTACGAGTCGCTGCTCGACCCGGG
>JALZDU010000014.1 GCA_030862405.1 Actinomycetota bacterium
CGAGAATCCAGCGGCTGGCCTCGGGCATCGGGTGCAACCGGAACACCGCTTCGGTGATGACCCCCAGGGTGCCCATCGAGCCGGTGTAAAGCTTGCCCAGGTCGTAACCAGCGACGTTCTTCACCACCGTCCCGCCGGAGCGGGCGACGGTGCCATCGGCGAGCACCACGGTGATGCCAATGAGAAGGTCGCGCACCGAGCCGAATCGGTAGCGCAGCGGACCCGACGTTGCGGTCGCGATGGTGCCCCCGACAGTGCCCCCCAGAGTGTCACTACCGTCCAGGGCGAGTTGCTGCCGGTGCACGCCCAACTGATTCTGCAGATCGACCATCCGCACGCCGGCCTGGGTGGTGACAACCAGGTCACCGGCCGCATGCGCAAGCACTGCGGTCATCCGGCTGGTGTCCACGATCAAGTCCAGGTCGGTGGGTGGGAGACCCCAGCACAGCCGGCTACCGCTACCCCGCGCGACTACCCGCAGACCCAGCCCGGCCGCCGCGCGCAGCACCGCCGAGACCTCCTCGGTGTTGCGTGGCCAGGCCACCCAACGCGCCGGTACGCCGTCCACGGTGTCCTCCGTGGAGGCTTGCGCCACCTCCGCGCAAGCCGCCCGCAAACCGTCGAAGGTGGGGGCGACCATCAGAACTGCTCCGCCAGGCCCGCGGCCTGCAGCGGGTGCACGCCTTTGCGCTTGCCGGGCACTTCCCCGCACAACCGGGGAGTCGGGAACACCTTGCCGGGGTTGCACACCCCGGCGGGATCAAAAGCACAGCGCAGCCGCTGCATGGTGTCGAGGTCTTCAGCGGTGAACATCCGCGGCATGTGCTGTGCCTTATCCGTCCCTACGCCGTGCTCGCCGGTGATCGACCCGCCGTATTCGATACACAGGTCCAGGATCGCCCCGGAGACCTCCTCCGCGGCGTGGGCCTCCCCCGGCTTCGCCTCGTCGAACAGCACCAGCGGGTGCAGGTTGCCGTCCCCGGCGTGGAACACGTTGGCCACCCGCACTCCGGTGCCGGCCGACAGGTCGGCGATCTTGCGCAGCACCTCAGGCAGCGCCGTTCGGGGAATCACCCCGTCCTGCACGATGTAGTCGGGGCTGATCCGGCCCACCGCGGCGAACGCGGACTTGCGACCCTTCCAGAACCGCGCGCGCTCGGTGGCGTCGCGGGCCACCTGAATCTCGAACGCGCCCGCACTGGTGCAGTGCCGGTGCACCGCGGCGAAGGTGTGCTCGACCTCAGCGACCGGGCCGTCCAGCTCCACGATGAGCACCGCCCCGGCGCCCTCGGGATATCCGCAGGCTACGGCAGCCTCGGCGGCCTCGATCGCCAGCGCATCCATCATCTCGATGGCCGCCGGGGTGACGCCGTCGGCGATGATCGCCGATACCGCGGCGCCTGCCTCGTCCACTCCGGTAAACGCGGCGAGCAGGCAGCGCACCGATTCCGGTTCCCGCAGCAATCGAACGACGATCTTGGTGGCAATCCCCAGTGTGCCCTCACTGCCGACGAACGCACCCAGCAGGTCGTATCCCGGCACGTCACGAGTGGTGCCACCGAGCCAGACCAGCTCGCCGTCCGGCGTGACCACCTCGGCACCCAGCACATGGTGAGAGGTGAACCCGTACTTGAGGCAGTGCGCGCCACCGGAGTTCTCCGCGACGTTGCCGCCCACCGAGCAGATCTGCTGGCTGGACGGGTCGGGGGCGAAGTACCAGCCCTGTGGCGTGGCCGCCCGCGTCACGTCCAGGTTGATCACACCAGGTTCGACGATCGCGCGCTCGTTGGCCGGGTCAACCTCCAGGATGCGGCGCATCCGCGAGGTGACGATCAGCACGCCTTCGGCGTGCGGCAGCGCCCCGCCGGATAGCCCGGTACCCGAGCCGCGAGCCACAAACGGCGTTCCTGCGGCGGCGCACGCCTTCACCACCGCGGCGATCTGCTCTGCGGACTCCGGCAGCACCACGATGCCCGGCACCACGCGGTACTGGGCCAGCCCGTCGCACTCGTAGGTGCGCAGCCGTTGTCGGTCGGTGATCACTGCCGCAGGCCCGAGCACAGTGGTGAGCTCTGCGGCCAACATCCCCAACCCAGCGCCACCGTATGTCGTACTCATCGCCCGCTCCCCTGGTCCGGCATCGCCTTCGCCGGCCCTTCGCCCAGTGTCGCAGCTTGCCAAGGATGCGGTTGGCCCGAAACCGCCAAAGCCGCCCCAAAGCACAAGGTAGTCGTCAGATCGCGGCGACCACCAGGTCACCGGTGGATGCGCTGGGTACCGATCTCCTGCAGCGGAGGGGGATCGTCAGTGCTGGCGCATGGCGCGATCCAGCGCACAGCTACCCGTTCGCCGTCGATCTCCAGCGTGCTGAGCACGTTGCGGAAGTAGGGGCCGCTGGTCACCGTCCAGTCGAACGGTGACGGGGGCACGCGGGCGGCCTTGGCGAGACCACGGCCCACGAGCCCGGCGACCGCGAAGCTCGCCAACGCGTTGAGCAGGCGGACTGGCCCGGACAGCGGGTTGCGGATCGGTGAGCAGACGACCTGGTAGACGGTCGTCGCTGAGCCGTTGGCAGCCTCAGGGAGCAAGGCGCGGGCTAGATAGGCGTAATGCACGTCGCCGGATAGGAAGCCGACGCTGCTTGGTGGCGGCCGGTGGCGCCCCGCCACCAGATCGATCAGCAGGTGTGCGACCGCCTCGAACGAGCGGCGAAACGCCGCCCAGTGTTCGAGGTCGATGCCCTGTCGAATCTTCTCTGCGACCCAGGCCGCCCGGTCGCCCCACGCGCCATCGCAGACAGCCTCGTTCCAGGCTTCCAGATAATGCAGGCCAGCCGGCAGGAGGTAAGGCAACGACGTGCCAATCACCAGGTGCTCGTACTGACCGGTGACCTGCTCGGCGAACCACTCCCACCCATCGTCGTCCATGATCGCCCGCTTACCCGGGGTCAGCAGCCGCCCGCACCGGCTGTCGAGCATGACGAACCGGGTCCGACCGAAGTCGCGGACGTAGCTGAATGCTGCGCCGCACGGCTGGTCGTAGGCCCGCTCGGCGAACTCGTCGAGCAGCACGCCACCATCCCCGTCGGCGTTGCGCAGCGCGCTCAGCAGCGCGTCGCCGGCTCGCTCGGCCGCCGACAGGTTCCCGATGTGCTGGTAGATCCAGTACGAGCCCAGTGCACCGATCACACGCTGTCGCCACCACGGCAACTGGGCCATCTGCTCCCGCCACGCCCGCGAGGTATTCCAGTCGTCCCGCAGGTCATGATCGTCCATGATCATGGAGGTCGGCACGGTGGACAGCAGCCAGCGGACGTCCGGGTCGGTCCAGGCGATCCGGTAGAGCTCGGCGAACTCGGCGAAGTCCCGCAGTTCATCGTCCGGCGGGTCGTCGGTGCCGCGCCGCTGCCGGATGAACTCCAGCATGGTCTCGGGTGGCTCGTCGGCGTAGACCTGATCGCCGAGCATTATCAGCGCGGTAGGCCACGCCGGCTCGTCGGTGTTCCGTAGCTCGTTGGCGAAGCATCGCAGCACGTCAAACCCGTGGGTAATGTTGTGCTTCACGTCGTGCGGCACGCTGGTTCGGCATGAGCCGAACACCAGCCGGATCGGCGTGTCCGGGTCGATTGTGCGGATGCGGCTGGGTGGCAGGTCGCTGCCGGGCGCTGGCCACGCCTGCTCGCCGTCCAGGCTGACCGTGTAGGGCAGCGAGCTGCCCGGTGCGAGGTCGCTGAGCTCGATGAGCCCATAGTGGTGCCCGTGCAGCGCGAACGTCGGACAGGAGACGCCAAGAACCTCGACCCGGCACGGCTCGTCCGTCTCGACCCACACCACCGCGCTGGTCGAGTCGACGTAGCGCAGCATCGGCCCAAGAACGAGCTGCGCCATTGCTACCTCCACCGTTCTCCCTGAAATTTGTACCTTAATAAGCAGTATGTGTCAGCCGTATCGGCCATAGCTGGTTGGCTGAGCGGTATGGAGCACGACCTGCTGATCATCTCGAACGCCAAGGCCGGCAGCGCGGACCAGCCCGTGCTGCAGGAGGTGCTCGACGTGCTCAGCCGTGGCGGCACCGACGTGCACAGCGAAACGCTCGGCAGTCCAGACGAGCTGGACGCCCTGCTCGGTGCGCATCCGCACCGGATCCCGGTCGCAGCCGGTGGAGACGGCACGCTGCACCTGCTCGTTGCCGCGCTGCACGCTCGCGGTGAGCTGGCGAGCCGGGTGATCGGTCTGGTGCCGCTAGGGACCGGGAATGACTTCGCGCGCACGGTGGGCATTCCGCTGGACCCTGCCGCGGCTGCCCGCGTCGTGCTACAGGGCGCACCGCACGAGATGGACTTGCTGACCGACGACGCCGGCGGCGTGGTGATCAACGCGGTGCACCTGGGAATCGGTGCCGAGAGCGCCCGCGAGGGGGAGCCGC
The DNA here is from genome assembly GCA_030862405.1 of Actinomycetota bacterium. Taxonomy (GTDB): domain Bacteria; phylum Actinomycetota; class Actinomycetes; order Mycobacteriales; family Pseudonocardiaceae. Next base: position 4,426 of record JALZDU010000014.1, read on the forward strand.
TGAAACCTGTACTTGGGATGCTCGCGTACCGGATCGGTGCGCTGCTGGCGGGGCTGCGCAGCTCAGGTTGGCCGCTCGAGGTCAGCGTGGATGGCGCCACGATCACTGACAGTAACTGCCGTGTGCTGCAGCTCGGCGTCCTCAACGGCCGCACGATCGGCGGCGGCACACCGCTGGCTCCGCACGCCGAGCCGGACGACGGCCTGGTCGACGTAGTCGTCAGTACGGCGACCGGCCCCATGGCGCGCCTGCGTTACGCATGGCTGCTTCGCCACGGCAGGCACGTCGAGCACCCCGACGTCGTGCTGGCCCGGGGTCGTACGGTCGAGCTGGCCGGTTCGCCGGTGCCGATCAACAGCGACGGTGAGCTTGGCGACGGGGTCAGCCACCGGACATGGACCGTGCAGCCACGGGCCTGGCGGGTTCTCGCACCCCCGGTGATCCGCTAGACATCGACGTCGAACTGGTAGCGGCTATCAGCGGACCGGTGCCCGGTTGGGCGAGGCGATTGGCGCGGCCCGTTATGGTCACACCTGGGTGGTCTGCTCCAGGTCGATCACGATCTTGCCGAGCGTGTGGCCGGATTCCACTGCTCGCAGTGCCTGTGGCGCTTCGTCGAAGGGATAAGTCTGGAGCACTTTGGGATCGACTTTGCCTGTGGCCACCAGGTTGGCGACGGCGGGAACACCTGCCGAGCTCGACTGCAGGTAGCTGCCTCCCAGTTCCGCGACACCGGGATCGGCCACCGACACGATCCGGACCGGGTTGGTGATCAGAATGGCGACGTGGCGCATCGGTTCGCCGCCGACCACGTCGAAGATGGCGTCAACGCCGCCGGGGAGCAGTTGACGCATCTGCTCAACGACGTCACCCCTGTCGTAGGCCACCAGGATGGCCCCGAGACTTTCCGCCATCGATCGCTTGCTCTCGCTGCCGACTCCGAAGATCGCCGCACCGCGGTTGCGCGCCAGCTGCGTGGCCATCACACCGACACCACCGCCGACGCCGTTGATCAGCAAAGTCTCGCCTTCGGTGACGCCTAGTTTCTTCAGAGCGTCCCAGGCGGTCCCACCGGCCACCGGCAGCGCGGCTGCCTGCACGAAACTGACCTGCGGGGGCTTGTGCGTGGTGGTCTCGGCGCGCAGCACTGCGTGCTCGGCATAGCTGCCGTGTCCCGGCGCGGTCGTGCCCATCACTTCATCGCCCTGGGCGAATCCCTCGACATCGGAGCCGACTGCTAGCACGACACCGGCCGCCTCGACGCCCAGCACCAGGGGGAAGTCCGGGGTGGCCTGCGGGTTGGCCATCGCGCCGCGGCGGATCTTGTAATCGGCAGGATTGACCCCGGCAGCCTTGACCTTGATCATCAGCTCGCTGGGACCCGGCACCGGCTCAGGTCGATCGAACCAGATCTCGGTTTCAGCACCGCCGTAGGCGGCGTATCCATAGGCCCTACTCATCGCGGTCAAGTCCTCTCTCTCCCCGTCACGCACCAGTACTCGACCGCCATCGCCGGTGCTCAGGTCGAGAATCCGACAAGCGCCACGGGTACTTGCTTGAGCAGCGCAGCCTCGCCTTCGCCGCGGCGCGGGTAGGCGTCTGCCCGGGCGAAATAGCGCACAACGTGCTCTGTGGTGGATCAGTCCCCGGCGGCCATGCCGTACATCATCCCGCTTTGTTGACGGGGTTGGAGGGCTCACGAAGGCCCGGCGGTCCATCGATGTTGTGGCTCACCAGCCCGGTATCCTCCAGCACCTTGAGGTGCTTGGAGACGGCCTGGACCGAGACATCGTAGGGCACGGCCAGCTGCCCGACCGTCGCGCACCGACTGAGAGCGGGGCCACGATGTCGCGTTGACAAAGGATCGCTCCTTACCCACCCGTGACCTGCGCGGCCCGGCAGAATGCCAGCCGTGGTCTCGCCCCGTCACCCGTATCTGGACGGACCCTTTCCCCGGGCGTTCGCGCACCGTGGTTGGCATCTCGACGAGCTGACCGGAATGGAGAACTCGCTTATCGCGTTTCGCCGCGCGGTCGCGGAGGGGTACCAGTACCTGGAGACCGACGTTCGAGCTACCCGGGACGGTGTGGTCGTGGTCTTGCACGATGCCACGCTGGACCGCACCACCGATGGGTGCGGCGTCGTCGAGCAACTGGACTGGGCTGCGGTACGTACGGCGCGGGTGGGTGGCCGTGAGCGCGTCTGCCGGTTGGCTGATCTGCTCGAGGAGCTCCCGGAGGCCCTGCTCAACGTCGACGTCAAGGCTGACACGGCTGTCACCCCGGTACTGGAGCTGCTTGAGTCGACGGGCCAGTGGCACCGGGTGTGCCTCGCATCGTTTTCCGAACCCCGGTTACAGCGGTTGCGCACCGCGGCCGGATCTCAGCTGCTCACGTCGATGGGCACCGCATCCGTGGTCGCGTTGCGGTTGCGCTCGATACTGCCGCTGCCGTGCGGGCCGCCGATCCGCGGTGGGCTCGCGCAATTACCGGTGCGCCGCTACGGGATCCCCGTGGTGGACCGCCTGCTCGTGGACTACGCGCACCGCCGCGGCCTGGAAGTACACGCCTGGACGGTGGACTGCGCGGCCGAGATGGACGCTCTGCTCGATCTCGGTGTCGATGGTCTGGTCACTGATCGGCCGGATGTGCTGCGCGACGTGCTGCAGGCCCGGCAGGCGTGGCCCGGTGGATCCGCGAGAGGTGGCGCCGGTGAGTGACCCGGAGGCCTTGCGAATTCCGCACGACGAGGCCGAGCGTCGCCGCGACCAGCATGCGTGGTGCTGGTATGACTGGGCGAACTCGGTGTTCGTCACCTCGGTCATCACCGTGTTCTTCCCCCTGTACCTCACCACGGTGGCGGTGAGCGACGCACGGGCCTCCGGGCAGGCCTGTCCGACTCGTAACGCGCTGGTCGACTGCGACATCTCGCTGTTCGGACTGCAATTCCCGGCCGGTTCCCTGTTCGGTTACTTGCTGGCAGCGTCGACTGCCCTTCAGGTTCTGGTGCTGCCGCTGACCGGCGCTATCGCCGACCGGACCCAGCACAAACGGCGGATGCTCGGGCTCTTCGCCGTTATCGGGGCTGCCGCAACCGCCTCGCTCGCGTTGGTGACCGGGACCAACTGGCGGCTCGGTGCTGTGCTGCTCATGGTGGCGACCACCGGCTACTACGCGTCTGTGGTCATTTACTACTCGGTGCTGCCAGATATCGCGACTGCCGACGAGCGCGACAGGCTGTCCTCCCGCGGCTGGGCCCTCGGTTTTCTGGGTGGAGGCATCGCCCTGGCTCTGAACCTCGCGAGCTATCTCGGACGCGATGCACTGGGACTGTCCGAATCAGCGGCGGTACGGGTCTGCTTCCTCACTGCCGGGCTGTGGTGGGCCGCCTTCACCCTCATCCCGCTGTCCCGGATGCGCAGCTACCGGCCACCACAAGGCAACGAGCGAGGTATGGCGGTACTTACTGCTGGCTTTCGCCAGCTGTGGGGAACGCTGCGCAGCGCCCGGAAATACCCCTTGACGCTCGGTTTCCTGGCTGCATACCTGATCTACACCGACGGCATCAGCACGGTGGCCGGCGTCGCAGGCCAATACGGTGAGCTGGAGCTTGGCCTGGCGCGCAGCACACTGATCAGCACGATCCTGATGGTGCAGTTCGTCGCGTTCTTCGGTGCGTTGCTGCACGGTTGGGTCTCCCGCCGGCTCGGTGCCAAGCGCACGATCATGGGCAGCCTGGTGCTGTGGATCGTCGTGATCGCCGCGGCATACTTTGTCCGCAGTGGGGACGAACTGCAGTTCTACGCCGTTGCTGTGGGCATCGGGCTGGTGCTGGGTGGCACCAACGCACTGTCTCGGTCGCTGTTCAGCCAGCTGGTACCGGCGGGCAAGGAAGCGGAGTACTTCTCGGTCTACGAGATCGGCGCGCGGGCGACCTCCACGGTAGGTCCGTTATTGTTCGGCGCCATTGGCCAGGCCACCGGCTCGTTCCGCCCCGCCATCGCATCCCTGGTTGTGTTCTTCGTCATCGGTTTGGTGTTGCTCTCGCTGGTACCGGTACGCCGAGCGATCCGGGCTGCGGGTAACAGTGAGCCGTCAGTTCTCTAGAGCGGGCACCGCATCGCCGCCTTGGGCCAGCGGGCTGCTCTAACGGGTGACGCGCGTCCCACTGTGCCGAAGTAACGTGTCACATTGAGCCTGCGATTCACTCTTTGTGGGCGATCTCAGCGCGGGAAGGGCGCGAAGGACATCGCCGCCACGGATCTTCGGGGTCTGGGAACGTCCGGCACCCTCGCGGCGTTGCACTCGGTGGGCTTGACCTAGGGGACGGGGGTCCCCTACATGGAGAAGGGACATGATTATGGCCGACCGCGTCTTGCGTGGTAGCCGACTCGGAACAGTGAGTTACGAGACGGACCGGGATCACGACCTTGCTCCTCGCCGGTCGGTGCACTATGCCTGCCCGAAGGGCCACAACTTCGAGGTTCCGTTCGCCGACGATGCCGAACTCCCCGCGACGTGGGAGTGTCGATTGCACGGCAACGAGTCCATGCTGTTCGACGGGGTAGAACCGGAGCCGAAGAAGAGCAAACCGCCGCGTACGCACTGGGACATGTTGTTGGAGCGACGCAGCATTCCCGAACTTGAGGAGCTGCTCGACGAGCGACTGACTGAAGTGCGCGGTCGCCGCTCCCGTTCTGCTTGACGCCTCACACCTGCCGTTGCGTGGGTGGATCAGGACTGATTGGCTCCGGAGGGACTGTCGGCCAGGTCGGGGCGGCGCCGTAACCGTTCCAGGCGGTGCTGTACGCCCCAGACTGTCACCCGCCACAGCGCCTCGCGGACGATCGTGCCGTTCATTTTGGACTGGCCCTGTTCCCGTTCGGTGAAGGTGATCGGAACCTCTAGCACCGCGAAGCCGGCGCGGACCGCGCGCCATGCCAGGTCGACTTGGAAGCAGTATCCCTGGGAGGCCACCGTACCGAGGTCGAGGCATTCCAGTACCGGGCGGCGGTAGGCGCGGAACCCGCCAGTGACATCATGGATGCCGACGCCTAGCGCCACCCGCGAGTAGTAGTTACCGCCGCGAGACAGCCATTGCCGGTACTGGGGCCAGTTCACCACCCGCCCACCGGGCACATACCGCGAGCCCAGTACTACATCGGCACCCGTTCCCGGGGAAGCGCCAGCCAGCGCATGCAGCAGCCGAGGTAGATCCTCCGGGGCGTGCGAGCCGTCGGCATCCATCTCCACCACGACGTCGTAGCCACGCTGCAGCGCCCAGCGGAAGCCAGCGACGTAGGCTGCGCCGAGACCGGTCTTGGCGCCACGGTGCAGGACGTGTATCCGGCCGTCGGCAGCGGCGAGCTCGTCGGCCAGCGCGCCGGTGCCGTCCGGGCTGTCGTCGTCTACGACAAGCGCGTGCGCTTCAGGTACCGCTTGGCTCAACCGGTGCAGGACCACCGGCAGGGTGGCCTGTTCGTCGTAGGTCGGGATCACGACGATCGTCCGGCCGACCCCTTCGACGTGCCCACCCCGCTGATCGATCATCGACGTCCTCTCTCACCGGCGCGCGTCGCTGCCGATCTCCCGTGTTTGGCCTGTGCCGTATCACCAGGGCTGCGGCTATCCCGAGCATTCCCAGCGCCGCCAGCGACCACTCCGGCACGGGGCCCAACCGAGTGGCCAGCGTAGTACCGGAGTGCAGCGGGACCCGTGCCACCAATGCGTCCGGTGTGAACAGGGTGGTGTGTTGCTTGACGGTACCGTCCGCAGCGATCACCGCACTGACCCCGCTGGTGGCCGCCACCAGCACCGCCCGGCCATGCTCCACCGCGCGCACCCGGGAGAT
>JALZDU010000016.1 GCA_030862405.1 Actinomycetota bacterium
GCCGGGGGCCGTCGTCTGCCCGGCGCTCGTCACCGGACGCCCCCGCCACCGGTGTTTACTGACTGTGAGACTAGAGTAACGGACTGCAACCAGCGGTCCTGGGTCCACCCGGGGAACCACCCGAGGCGGGGAGAGAAGCAGGATCGTTGCGGAAATAACTCAATCCACGCCCCAAGGAGCGCTCGATGGGTATGGCAGCCAAGATCTGGAACAAGGCCAAGGAACTGAAGGGCAGGGCCAACGAGGCCGTTGGCAAGGCCACCAGTAATGAATCCCTCGAAGCTGAGGGCAAGGTCGACCAGGTCAAGGGCAACGTCAAGCAGGCTGACGAAAAGGTCAAGGACGCTTCCCAGGAGTAAATCGGGCCTCCAGCTGCCTGGTCGGGCGCGTCCCTCCGCCGTCTGGTCGGGACCCGCCCGGCCAGACGGATGCCTCCTGGTCAGCAGCTACCGGACGAGCATGCACTCCTGGCGGACTTCGCGGCGACGACGATGACCCGTTGACGCCGGAGTCCCGTACCCCTACGCACGGGTGACCAACGTCCCTCGGTTGAGCTAGCCGTGGTCAGTGACCGACGTCGACGGGGCGTCGAAGGTGACTGTGACGTTGGTGAAGCCCAGTGAGCGAGCCAGCGTGGTGAGCATCCGGCGGGTGTTCTCCTCGCCGCGCTGGGTCAGGCCGCTCGCCGTGGCGGCATTATTCATCTTGACCTGAGCGAGCTGGTAAAGCTGCTGCTCGCTGGTCGGGTTGTCCTTGAAGGCGGCCGCAATCCGATTGACGAAGCCACGCTCGCGGCCGACCACGCGGCTCGCGGCCGGGTCCACCACCGCTGGCGCCAGCTGCGGGGCCGGTAGCACGATGGCGACTGAGCGCCGATCAGGGGACACCGTCACCCGGTCTGCGCCGACGTTGGTGAAGTCGACTATTGCGTTGACCGAGCCGATGCCAAGGAACGTCGTCCGCTCGCCACTGATCAGTGATGGCACATTGGGCGTGTCGCGCTCGACGTCTACCACCACCTGAAAGGTGCCGGTGGCAGCGTGGTACTGCGACAGATCCTGAAGGGCCAGCAGCAATGGTGCGGGACTGTGATCCACGATCTGCGGCGTGAGTGGGTTGTTCCAGTCCGGAAACACATCCACGAACTGCGTGGTGATCGGCACCAGGACCGCGATACCGACGGCGGCAGCCAGCAGCTTTCGGCGCGGCCGCCTGCGGTTGTCCGACTGGACCGAGTAGTCCACCAGGTCGCGCTCAAGCAGCTGGGGCATCACAATCTCCAACGGTTGGTCCGGTGCTCGCCAGTGGCACGCCAATGGGACCAACCGTAGACAACATCGGCCTCTTCCGGCGGGCGTCTGTGCCATTCTCCCCGATCGGGAAACGCCGCTGCCTGCCTGAAAGCTAGTGCAGCTCCCGCTGTGGACTGGCTGCAGACTGGTTGAGCAGCGCCCTGGAGCCATCGCGAGGTTTCGTGGGCGGACAGGGAGAGACTGCGCCTACCAGCCACCGTCAGCCTGGCGGCTGAGGCGATGTCGTCGGTGCGTTGGTGCCGGCTTCTACCCCGATCACGTCCTGGCACTCGGGCGTCTGGTTGATGGCTGCGCGCAGTTGCGGCTCGATGGCCAGGTCGCCGAGCACCTGGGCGCGGTTACCGAACGCGCCCAGGACGTTGCCGGCCGAGCCGAGGGCCAGCCCGATCGCCGCCACGTCGTTGGGGTCAGCCTGGTTGAGTTGTGCCAACGCCTGGTCGAGATCTTCGCGCACCTGGGTGAGCTGATTGCGCATGTTGTCGAGGACTTCCTGCCCGTTGTTCACCGGTGGGGCTCCGACTGATGTGAGCTGTCCGTCGGCCTGTTGCACGGCGTTTCGCGCATCGGTCAGGTAGTCGATGTAGGCCTGCCGAGTCGCGGCGAGGTTACCAAGGTCGAGCTGGGGTGGTGCGCCAAGTTGGTCGAAGGCGGGGCCGAGTGACTGGCACATCGACCTGGCCCAATCGAGAGTCGCCGACTGCGGGTCGGCCTGTGGCGCCGAACTCACCACGGGCGGGGAAGGCGCGCTGGGCGCCTCAGCGTTGTTGGCGCAACCCGCGATTGCGAGCCCCGTGGCGGAAACGAGCACGGCAAGCGGACGGCGCAGCGCCGCGCCTCGAGCGATTTTCGTAGTCTGCTTCACGAGTGCTCCTGCGCATCCTGGGAGATCCGGGCTTGCGCCCCGGGACGACCTCGCAGGGATTCCCGGTTGTGCGGACAGTAATCTCGTGAGCGCCACCCGGATCGGGTGATTCATCAGGCTCAACGGCGGATGCGGGCGCCAGAAACCCGGGTAGCGGATTTACCGTCGCGTCAGTACAGGCGTGATCAGCTCCGTCAACGTGACCTTGATGGTAATCGGACTTCCGCGCGAGATGCGGTTAACCTGGAGGCACCTACTCTCAAGGAGCCGTGATGGCCTCGATTCTCAACAAGCTCCGGAGCTTCCTGAGCAGCCCGCAGGGACGGCGGACGATCGAGCAGGGACGGCGGTACGCCAGCAACCCGCGAAACCGCGCGAAGCTGCTCGGCCTGCTGTCCCGCCGCCGCAGGTACTGATCGAGTGCGCGAGGGATCCGGCGCGGCTGCGCCCTAGGTAGGTCATGGAGACGTTACGTACAGCTAACACGTGGAGTTGCTGCCAGCCCGTACCGTGATGTCGTTGTTCAGCGTCGACGGGAGCATCGGCACCCCCGGCTCTGGCGGCCAGGGAGATCTCCCGGCAGCGGCCACGATGAAGGCAAACATCAGCACGAGCGGCCAGGTGAAAGCGAAGGTCAAGGCATCCTCGCCAGGGAGGCAGCGCCAATCCCGGTGATGAGTTTCCCTCACCTCTGAGTTGAGCGCGTTGTGGTCGGGCGTGATGCCGCGGCTGCGGCCGATGGCCGGATCATGCGGAGCCTCGTATCCGGCTCCGCCGGACATGAACCGACCGGTTCAGCTACCGGAGGGCGGTGGGTGGGTGGCACTGAACGTATTCGTAATGGGTCTCGACGAGCACAACGAAAGGATTCTGCGGGAACTGCCCGATGCAGAGCAGTACCGCTTCCATCAGTTGTTGTCCATCGATGAGCTGATAGGAGGCGACGAGATCCCGGTGCGGGAGCTCCTGAACAAGGCCGTCGGTCAGCTGGAGGCTTTCAAGGGGTCGGTCGACGCGATTATCGGATTCTGGGACTTTCCAGTAAGTACCATGGTGCCGATCCTGTGTCACCAATTCGGGGGATTGTGCTGCGCGAGCCTGGAGGCGGTGGTGAAGTGCGAGCACAAGTACTGGAGCCGCCTCGAGCAGCAGAAGGCGATCGAGGAGTATCCGCGGTTCGGGCTGGTTGACCCCGACCGGGACGCTGATCCACCGGAGGGCGTGAGCTACCCGATGTGGATCAAACCGGTGAAGTCGGCATCCTCCGAGCTCGCCTTCGGGGTGTCCAACCAGCAGGAGTTCCACGATGCGCTGAAACAGATCCGCCAGCGGATCAGCCGGATGGGGGCCCCGTTCGAAGCCGTCCTCGACTATCTCGAACTTCCGCCAGAGATCGCCAACGTCGGCGGGCAGGTGTGCCTGGCCGAGGAGGAGGTCAGTGGCAGGCAGCTGACCTTCGAGGGCTACCGTGACCGCGGCGAGACCCACACGCTCGGGGTGGTGGACTCGGTCCGGTACGACGAGAGCCCCAGCTTCCTCCGGTACCAGTACCCCGCATCTATCCCGGACCGGGTAGCCGAACGAATGGCCGACATCTCCGATCGTATCGCGCGGCAGGTCGAGCTGGAGCACGCAACGTTCAATATCGAGTTCTTCTGGGACGAGAACACCGATGCCCTGTATGTGCTGGAGGTCAACCCGCGGCACTCCCAGTCGCACGCCGAGCTGTTCGCCCAGGTCGACGGCGCGCCCAACCACCTGGCGATGCTCCGGCTGGCGCTGGGCCGCGACCCGCAAATGCCACGCCGCCAGGGCCCGTACCAGGTCGCGGCCAAGTGGTTTCTGCGGCATTGGAATGACGGTGTGGTCCGCCGCCAACCCACCGAGCTGGAGATCGAACAGGTACAGCGCGAGATTACCGGTGTCACCGTTGACGTGACCGCCCACGAGGGTGACCGGCTCTCGGAGCTGCCCGCCCAGGACAGCTACAGCTATATTCTCGCGAACATCTACGTCGGTGCCCAGGACGAGGCGGAGCTGACCGAGAAGTACCAGCGGTGCGTCCGGGCCCTGCCCTTCGACATCGATGACCAGGAGGTGCCCAGCGCCTGATGCGCGAGGTTACATCCCTGCCTTATGCAGTCAGGGCAGGTGAGCAGGTCCGGATCAAGATGTCCGATGGCGTGCGGCTGATGGCGCGGATCTGGCGGCCCACCTCCTCCGACGACGAGCCGGTACCGGCCGTCTTGGAGTTCATCCCATACCGGCATCGCGACCTCACCGCCTGGCGGGACTCCATCCAGCACCCTTACCTGGCCGGGCACGGCTACGCCGCGGTACGGGTCGACCTTCGCGGCAGTGGCGACTCGGAGGGCCTGCTCCGTGACGAGTACCTCGAACAGGAGCTCACCGATGCCGAGGAGGTGCTTGCCTGGCTGGCCACCCAGCCGTGGTGCAGCGGGCGGACCGGCATGATGGGCATCTCCTGGGGCGGGTTCAATGCACTGCAGTTGGCGGCGCGCCGGCCGCCTGGCCTCGGGGCGATCGTCACGGCGTGCTCGACTGACGACCGCTACGCCGATGACGTGCATTACATGGGTGGCTGCTTGCTTTCGGACAATCTTTCGTGGGCTTCGTCGATGTTCGCTTACAACTCCTGCCCGCCGGATCCTGCTGTGGTCGGCGAGCGCTGGCGGGACATGTGGTATGAGCGCCTCACCGGCAGCGGGCTGTGGCTGGAGACGTGGTTGCGCCACCAGCGGCGGGACAGTTACTGGCAGCACGGCTCGGTGTGCGAGAACTTCGCCGATATCGCGGTCCCGGTTTACGCCGTTTCCGGATGGGCGGACGGGTACTCCAATGCGGTTTTCCGGCTGCTCGCCGAACTTGACGTACCGCGTAAAGGTTTGATCGGCCCGTGGTCGCACAGGTATCCGCACCTCGGCCAGCCAGGACCGGCCATCGGTTTTCTGCAGGAGGTCGTGTGTTGGTGGGACCGCTGGCTCAAGGACATTGATAACGGCATCATGGATGAGCCGATGCTGCGGATCTGGATGCAGGACACGGTGCCCCCGTCCACCGCCTACGAGCAGCGACCCGGCCGCTGGGTGGGTGAACCAGCCTGGCCGTCGCCGCACGTGTACGAGTCCATACACCCGCTGGCGCGGCACCGGATCGCTGGTCTGGACGAGCGCCTCGACGCCGAGGAGCTGACCATCCAGTCGCCGCTGTCGGTTGGCCAGTTCGCCGGCAAGTGGTGCTCCTACAGTGCGCCTCCCGACCTACCCTATGACCAGCGGGAGGAAGACGGTGGATCACTGGTGTTCGATTCCGATCCACTCACCGAGCGCTGCGAAATCCTCGGCGCACCGGTGCTGGAATTCTCCTTTGCCTCCACCGAGCCGGTGGCGATGGTTGCGGTGCGGCTATCCGACGTTGCACCCGACGGGCGCGCTACCAGAATCAGCTACGGCCTGCTCAACCTCACCCATTACAAGGGGCACAGCGCGCCCGAACTGCTGGTTCCCGGCCAGCGGTATCAAGCCGCCGTGCAGCTCAACGGCATGGCGCAGGCCCTGCCGCCCGGTCATCGGCTGAGGCTGGCGATTTCCACCTCGTACTGGCCGCTGGCCTGGCCACCGCCGCGACTAGTGTGCCTGTCGATCTTCACCCGTCACACATGTCTGCGGCTGCCGGTGCGGCCCATCCGCGAGCCCGATGACGTGCCAGTGCGGCCGTTCGGCGACCCGGAAGGGACCCCGCCTATCCCGGTGACCCAACTACAACCGGGCGAGGAACGCTGGACCGTCTCCCGAGACCTGGTCAACTACCGCTCGACACTTGAGGTGATCAAGGACCGTGGCACACAGCGCTTCGATGACATCGGCCTGGACGTGACCAGACGAACCATCGAGCGCTACAGCTCCGGCGACGGCGACCCGTGCTCGGTCTGCGGCGAGACACAATCAACGGTGAGCTTCGGCCGCGGGGAATGGCAGGTGCAGGCCGTCACCCGCACCGTGCTGACGTCTACGCCCACCGACTTTCAGGTGCATGCTCAACTCGACGCATACGAGGGTGCCCAGCGAGTGCACTCAACCAACTGGCAGCGGGTGATTCCCCGCGATCACGTCTGAGGTAGCTTGCGCCTGAAGCAGCGCCATGACAGAGGAAGACCCCGTGCGGCTGCCGGGTCGGGGGTCCAACAGCCTCACGGGGTTACCCGTGTCATCGCTGCGAGCACTCGGGCCGTTACACCCCTGCCCCACCCATCACCCGATCCGGGCACTCGGTGGCGCTGGGCCCGTGCCAGTGTGAGCGGCAAATGTTGCCAAGTCACCACAGCTTCTCAGCTGTTTTACAGACGGCGAAGACAAGTTCAGTCGTACTCGCCCTGTTGTTGACTGCCGTGCCAGGATGGCAATTTACCGCGAATACTCAACACGCCAGATGCCCGAGCGGCCATTGCACGAGCGCAGGCGTCGCGACAACCGGCTGTGCATAGGTGGTGGCTCGTCATCGAGTATGGCTCTAGCCTGTTACGCGACGTAGCACACCCGGTGCCCTGCGGGGAGGCATTTACGGGTAAAACGTGTGATCCTCGGTGTAACGCCGGAGTTCAAGGCATTTCCGCTGGTCACCGCGATAAGATCAATCAGCGGACCACCCGGAAGGAGTACCCGGGTGCGTACGGCACCCTTGCTCGACTCGGCAAGTTCACTTAAAGTTAACGGCGCCGGTTATGCAATGTGATGAGCCGATTCTGCCCCCCAATGAACACACTCTCACCGGCAGGTTGACATGATGGGCTGGGCGCATTTGCGGATCGGCAGGAGGTTGGAGGACGACGAGTTCGCGAGGTGACGTGATGAAAGATGCCGCCCTGACCAACGCCCGAATCCGGCCGAGCGACGATGAATCGCAGGCAGCCGCCCCGGTCGTCGACACTGAGGCTGATAGCCAGCAGGACTTCGGTGACAGCCCGACCGAAATACGCGAATCCGACCACTACGTCGATGAGTACGTCACTAGCTTCGTCGAGAAGTGGGACGAGCTGATCGACTGGAGGCGTCGCGCGGAAAGCGAGGGCTCCTTCTTCGTTGACCAGCTCAAGGCCCGAGGCGTCCGCGAAGTGCTCGATGTCGCCACCGGTACCGGCTACCACTCAGTGCGGCTGCTCGAAGCGGGCTTCGACGTGGTCAGCGCCGACGGCAGCCCGCACATGCTCGCCAAGGCATTTGAGAACGGCAGAACCTTCGGCGGCTACATCCTGCGCGTCGTGGAGGCCGACTGGCGGTGGCTCAACCGCGACGTGCACGGCACCTACGACGCGATCGTCTGCCTAGGGAACTCGTTCACCCACTTATTCTCCGAGCGTGACCGGCGCAAGGCGCTCGCCGAGTTCTACGCGATGCTTAAACACGACGGCGTGCTGATCCTTGACCAACGCAACTATGACAGCGTCCTCGATGAAGGTTTCTCGTCCAAGCAGACCTACTACTACTGCGGCGAGAAAGTCAAGGCTGAACCTGAGTACATCGATGATGGGTTGGCCCGCTTCCGTTACACCTTCCCGGACGAGTCCGTCTACCACCTCAACATGTTCCCACTGCGCAAGAACTACACGCGACGGCTGCTGCGCGAGGTCGGCTTCCAGCGGATCGAGACCTACGGTGACTTCCAGTCGACCTACTCAGACGGTGACCCCGACTTCTTCATCCACATCGCGGAGAAGGTCTACCGTTCCGAGGAGCAGACGATGGATCTGTACTCAAATGCCGTCAACACGGCCCGGAATTACTACAACTCCAACGACGCCGACACCTTCTACGCCGTCGTCTGGGGTGGCGAGGATATCCACGTTGGCATGTACGCCGACGAGTCCGAGGAGATCACCACTGCCAGCCGCCGCACCGTTGAGACCATGGCCAACCTGGGTGATCTCAGCCGGGACTCCACAGTGCTCGACCTCGGTGCCGGATACGGGGGAGCCGCCCGTTACCTGGCCCGTACCTACGGGTGCCGGGTCACCTGCCTGAACCTGTCCGAGGTCGAGAACCAACGCAACCGGCGGATCAACGCCGAACAGGGACTCGAGGAGTTGATCGAGGTAGTCGACGGCTCGTTCGAAGATGTGCCATTCCAGGACAACGCCTTCGACCTGGTCTGGTCGCAGGACTCCCTGCTGCACAGCGGGGACCGGGCACGGGTGCTGGAGGAAGCGGTGCGGGTGCTCCGACCCGACGGTCAGATGATCTTCACTGACCCGATGGCCACCGAAAGTGCCAGCAAGGCGGACCTCAAGCCGATCCTGCAACGACTCCAGCTCGACACCCTGGCCACCCCGTCGTTCTATCGGCGCGAGCTGTTGCGGTTAGGGCTGCGCTCGGTGGAGTTCCGCGATCACTCAGAACAGCTACCCCGGCACTACCAGCGTGTGTATGACGAACTCGTGCGGCGCAAGGTCGAGCTCGCAGGCCAAGTCAGCGACCAGTACTGCACGCGGATGCAGACCGGTCTGCAGCACTGGGTGCGGGGCGGCAACGCCGGCAACCTGGCGTGGGGCATCTTCCACGCGCGGAACTGACAGTCTCGACTCCGGATATACTTCCCCCAATTGGGGGGTAGCTGGGTATTCTCCGAGGTCGAAGTCGACACGCTAGGTATTGGTCGCCACGTCCTGACCTCGTTGTCCCGCGGAACGGAGAGGAGAGGGCGCATCACGGGCGCCCGTACAGGTCATGCCTCCAGAGCCGACGTCCGCAGAGTACAACGGTCAGCCGTACCACTCCGAGCAGCCTGGGAGCCCCTCAAAGGCGGGCGCCACGGACCTCTCTAAGCCCGGTTGGCGGCTGACCGACTGGGCGGTGTTCGGAATCGCTGCGGTGATCGCCTGCTGCATTGTGGGTTGGGGTGTCGGCTGGCCTGGTTCACTCGCCCGGGTCGCCACCGTGGTGTTGCAGTGGCTGGTGAATAATCTCGGCTGGCTGTTGGTGCTTGCCGCCACCGGCTTTGTGGTGTTCGCGCTGTGGGCGGCGTTGTCTCGCTACGGCAAGATCCCGCTGGGTCGCGATGGCGAGCAGCCCGAGTTCCGCACGGTGTCCTGGGTCGCGATGATGTTCAGCGCGGGAATGGGCATCGGCCTGATGTTCTACGGGGTCAGCGAGCCCCTGACGCACTTCGTCGAGCCACCGCCAGGAGCCGAGCCGGGCATCGGCACGGCGATGGCCACCACGCTGTTCCACTGGACCCTTCATCCTTGGGCGATGTATGCCGTGATGGGGCTCGCCCTGGCTTACGGGACTTACCGGCGCGGTCGGCCGCAGCTGATCAGCGCCGCGTTCTGGCCACTGCTCGGGAAGGCCACAGCAGGCCCTGCGGGCAGGGCCATCGACATCATGGCGATCTTCGCCACGCTGTTCGGCTCGGCGGCCTCGCTGGGACTCGGCGCTCTGCAGATCGGCGCCGGGTTCGAGGCCAACGGCTGGCTGTACAGCCCGGGTAATGCACTGCTGGTGACGACCATCGTTGTGCTCACGGTGGCGTTCATCGTCTCCGCGGTGTCCGGCGTGGCCAAGGGCATCCAGTGGCTGTCCAACACCAACATGGTGCTCGCGGTGGTGCTCGCGGTGTTCGTCTTCGTGGTCGGCCCGACGGTGCTGATCCTCAACGTGGTCCCGACCGCGGTCGGCGACTACTTCCGCGATTTGGCCAGCATGTCAGCCCGGACGGCCGCTGCGGGTGGAGACGCAACCAACGAGTGGCTGTCCAGTTGGACGATCTTCTACTGGGCGTGGTGGATTTCCTGGACACCGTTCGTGGGCATGTTCATCGCCCGGATCAGCCGGGGGCGGACAATCCGCCAGTTTGTCGCCGGGGTGATCGCGGTGCCCAGCGTGGTGAGCCTGGTGTGGTTCGCCATCTTCGGGGGGGCCGCGATCAATGCGCAGCGCGGTGGCACCGATATCGCCGGCCAGGGTGGTGTTGAGGCGCAGCTGTTCGGGCTGCTGAACACCTTCCCGCTTGCCGGGGTGGCCAGCGTGCTGGTGATGGTGTTGGTCGCGATCTTCTTCGTCTCCGGTGCGGATGCTGCCTCGATGGTGCTCGGCACGCTGTCGCAGCGCGGCAACCAGGAGCCCCAGCGCTGGAATGTGATCTTCTGGGGTGCCGCAACCGGCGCGGTGGCGATAGTCATGCTGCTGGTCGGCGGGGCAACCGCGCTGTCCGGCCTGCAGACGCTCACGATCATCGCGGCGGCTCCGTTTGCCCTGCTCATGATCGCCCTGTGTGTCGCGTTGGCCCGCGATCTGCGGACCGACCCCTTGATCGTCGCGGATCACGCGATCGAGCGGCACTTGCGCGAGCAGCACCACAACCGCAGAAATGGCTCCGCGGAGACACGCAAGGCGGTGCCCTCCGCGGTGGACCGGCCCACCGGTGGCGAGTAGCCAGCAGCCGCTCGTCATAGGCGTCCGCCAGATCGTGCAGCGCCTGCACGCAGTCCCGGCATCTCGTCAGCGGTGTCTAACACCGGGAACCAACGCCGAAGTGCAACCGACTATCCCTGTGGAAGGGCGGTGCGGCCCGGCGTGATGCGGGAAAGAGGCGGATGTGGAGGCAGCGGCAGGACAGCTGTGGGTGAGTGGGGTGTGCGCCGCGCTGTTCGCTGGGTTGACCCTCTTCTTCGCGGTGCGGCTACTCGCCTTTCACCCGGACACCTCGGGAGCTGGCTGTAGCACCGACCGCGGGGCGGATGCGTCGCACGCAGTGATGAGCCTCGGCATGGCCGCGATGTTCTGGCCCTGGGGTCATCCGGTGCCTTCGCTGTACTGGCAGGTGCTGTTCAGCGTCATCGCTGCGTGGTTCGCGGTTCGGCTGCTCCGGCGAGCAGCGCAGCCCGCTGATCTGCATCACGTGCTGGGCAGCCTGGCGATGGTGTACATGCTGACGTCCAGTGCGGACGGTCACCACATGACCCATGGCATGGCGATGGCCGGTCCTGGCATTGAGCTACCGGTGCTCGCCTGGGCTTTTGTCGCGTACTTCCTGGTGTTCGCGGTGTGGCTGGGCGCTCGTCTGGTCACGCCGGTCAACACCGTGGCAGCGCCCGCCACCGGCGCTGCCTTGCGTGGCGATGGACCACGCGGGGTGGCCGCCTCGCCCCACCTGCTCGGCTCCAGCCGGATCGTCATGGGTATCGGGATGAGCTACATGCTCGTGACCATGCTGTGAACGGCAGTTGTGACCACCGCCGAGTCCACATACGTCGTTGCGTCCACCTGCACCTGGAGCGTGCCGTCATGTCGAAAATCAACTGGCGACTCGGGGGTCGCGCCGTCGTGGTCGGCGCCGTGAGTGCTGTGATGCTGCTCGCCCTTGCCGGCGCCGCGTCGGCGCACGTCACGGTGAATCCGCGAAGCGCAGAACAAGGCGGCTATACCAAGGTTGCCTTCCGGGTGCCCAATGAGCGCGACACCGCGTCTACCACCGTGCTGGAGATCAACTTCCCGACCGACCATCCCATCGTGTCCGTGTCCACCCGTGCGGTGCCCGGTTGGACCTCGACCGTGCAGAAGACGGCGCTGGCACAGCCGATCACCACCGAGGGCGGTAAGCAGGTCACCGAAACGGTGTCCAAGATCACCTGGACCGGAGGCAAGATCGCGCCCGGAACGTTCGAGGAGTTCGACGTGTCACTGGGCCCGTTGCCAACCGACACCGATCAGCTGGTCTTCAAGGCGTTGCAGACCTACGACAACGGCGAGGTGGTGCGGTGGATCGACACGCCCGCCCCGGGTGCCGCCGAGCCCGAGCATCCCGCGCCGGTGCTCAAGCTGACACCGGCTAGCGCCAGCGTGACAACGTTGACCACCAGTGGTGACACGGATTCTTCGAACAGCGCGGGCGTGGTGCTCGGCATCGTGGGCATCGTGCTTGGCATTGCAGCGATCGGCTTGAGTCTGCTGAGCCGACGAAAGGGACCCCGTACTGCCGCGGGCTGACCATGCGGTCAGTGCGCTTGCGGCCAGTGCTGCGTGCGGGCGTGGTGATGGTGGTCTGCGCGGTGCTCGGGGCACTCGCCGGCGTCGGTTCGGCGGCGGCCCATGCGGTGCTGATCTCGAGCGATCCCGGACAGGGCGTAGTGCTCGCCACCGTGCCCACCACGGTGTCGCTGACCTTCAGCGAACCCGTGAGTGTGGCAGCCGAGGGGATCCAGATCTTCGATCCAGACGGTGTGCAGCTGGACACCGGCCGGGCCGCTGCGCTCGGTCGCGCCTCCACCGTGGGCGTCGGACTTCGCAGTGCTGCGCAACGGGGCACCTACACCGTGGCCTGGCGGGTGATGTCGGCCGACTCGCACCCGGTGACGGGTGGCTTCACCTTCTCGGTGGGTCACCCCTCGGCCTCCCGGATCGCTGGGGCAGCACAATCCAGCGGCAGCACCGCGATCGGTGTGAGCTACGGAATCGCTCGGGCCGTGGCGTTCGCGTCGTTCGCCCTGCTGGTGGGGTCGATAGCCTTTGTATTGCTCTGCTGGCCCGGCGCCATCGCCCGGGGTGATGTCCGCCACGTCATGCTGGTCGGCTGGGCGGGTTTGCTGGCGGCCACGATGGTGGGCCTGCTGCTCCAAGGCCCCTACGGTTACGGGCTGGGTACCGATCGCATCTTCGACCCCGCGGTCTTCTCCACGACCGTGGACAGCCGGTTCGGCGCAGCGTTGACCGGCCGGCTGCTGTTGCTGGCCCTGGCCGGCGGGTACCTCGTGTTGTTGTGCGGCTGGCTGGGGCACTTTGCGCGGCGCGGCCGCGCGTGGTTCGGCGCACTCGGTGTGGGTCTGGCCGTGGGCCTCGCCTCGACGTGGGCGGTGGCAGGCCACGCCGCCGTGGGGCTCCAATCAGCGCTGGCGCTACCGGTCGATGTCGTGCATCTGCTGGCGATGGGCGGGTGGCTCGGGGGCCTGGTCACGCTCGCCGTCATCTTGCGTCCGGCGGCGGCTGCGAGTGCCGAGGTGCCGGCAGCGGTGTACCGGTTCTCGCCGATCGCGACCGGATTGGTCGTGCTGCTGATCAGCACCGGCAGCTACCAATCGTGGCGTCAACTCGGTAGCTGGGCAGCGTTCGGATCCACCGGCTACGGTCGGTTGCTGCTGGCGAAGCTCGTGATTGTCGCGCTGCTGTTCGGCGCCGCGGTGAGGACACGCAAGTGGGTCGTCCGCCATCGGCGAGCACCCGTCGGTATCGGTGTCGGTGCGGCAACGCGATCGTCTCCTGCAGTATCGACACTGCGGCGCGGCGTGCTGCGTGAAGCCGTGCTCGGTGCCCTCGTGCTCGGCCTCACCGCCCTGCTGGTCAACGCCGAACCCGGCCGAACCGCGGCGGCTGCGTCGCCAGGCCCAGCACACCAGGTCATCAGCTATGACACCGGGGGACCAGGCGGCCAGGGCTGGCTCACCGTCGACATTGATCCTGCCGTCACCGGACCTGCCATGATCAGTGTCACGGTGCAGGATTCCACCGCAGGCCCCCGTGACGTGGCCGAGCTCAACGCCACTTTGACCCTCACCTCCCAGCAGCTCGGCCCCTTCCCGGTTGCCCTGCAGCGCACGGCACCAGGGCGTTATGTCGCCACCGGGTTCCAGATTCCGGCCGATGGAACCTGGCAGCTGGCAGTGACCGTGCGCACCTCCGACATCGACCAGACCACCGTGACCACACCGATCGACATCGGCTAGCCGGTAACGTGAGGCTTCGTGCTTCGGACAGCTGTGATCGTGATCATGTCGGCCATGCTGGCCGGATGCGGGGGTATGCAGGAGGCGAGCGCGCCGGCTCAGGACGTGATCCGTCGGGCCGATCCGCTCCTCGCGCCGGCGCTGACCGGTGGGCAGGCGCGGGCCTTGACCGATCCGAGTGCGGTGGCCCGGCAGATCACTGTCGCAGAGACGGCCGTGCGGGACCCGGCGACTTCGCCGAAGGTGGTCGCCGCTGCCGGCCGGACCGCGCAGGTGGCCTATCTCGCTCTCATTGACCGGCCAGACTGGGACGCCGCTGTGCTGGCCGACGTGCCGGCGCCATTGCAGGACGCGGTGCGACGCAACGTCGCGGCGGGACGCGAGCTCCAGGCGATGGCCAGCCGGTTGCCGACGACCGTGCCGGCCTGGCGGATCGTCGAGCCGCTCCCCGTACCGGAGCTGCGGGTCTACTACGCGCAGGCTCAGCAGCGTTTCGGCGTGCCGTGGTCGGTGCTGGCCGCGGTGCACCTGGTTGAAACCAGTATGGGCCGGATCGTTGGGCTGTCCGGCGCCGGAGCGCAGGGACCAATGCAGTTCCTCCCGGCCACCTGGGCGCGATACGGCCTGGGCGGCGATGTGTGGAACACCCGCGACGCGATTTTCGGTGCGGCGAACTACCTGGCCGCCAACGGTGCCGCTGATGGCACCAACGCCCGTCTGGACAACGCCCTGTACCGCTACAACAACGACAACCGCTACGTCCAGGGGGTACGGCACTACGCCGCCCTGATGCACGCTGACGAGCGCGCCTACCTGGGCTATCACGCCTGGCAGGTCTACTACCGCACTCATCTCGGCAACTTCATGCTCCCGACCGGTTACGAGTTGTCCCGGAGTATGCCGGTGGAGGAGTGGCTGGCCATCCGGCCGCGATGAGCGACACGGATGAGCGTGCGCTGCCGCGCTGACTACATTGAAGGGCCCCGGCGTCACGGGGGC
>JALZDU010000367.1 GCA_030862405.1 Actinomycetota bacterium
GTCCGTGGATGTATGGGGTGCAACTGCTCGAGTTCCGAGACGACAAGGTGGCCCGCGAGCGGATCTACGGCGGGGAAGCCTGGGAGGCCCCCGAGTGGCGGGCCCCCTGGCGCGCGGACACTCCTGCAACTCGCTGGAGTGAAGCACGCTGAGCCCGCACGGAGACAAGATGCCGTTCGGCACAACCACTGTGCGACGCGCTCTCATCGGCATGAGCGTGCACTCAGCCGCTCACGCCGCGCGAGCGGGATGTGGACCGCAACTGGTTGCGTCCCCAGGGAGGGTGTACGGAGTTATCGCCGGTCAGCGGCGTGGCCTCGTGAGACGGCCACCGTGTCGATTTCCGCTTCAACGTGTAGTGCTGCTGTTTCACGGTTAGATAACTTCTCATCCTGCAAGTCCGCATCGAATCCGCAGGATTCAGTATTCCGAGCCAACGACAGTCAGGTCGAGCGCGGGCTACACTCCCGCCAGGACGGGAGGGAGGTCGTGGTGGAAGCGAATCTACCGGTGCGTGGGGCCCCCGAGGGTGTGGCATCCCGGTCGGCTTCCGCTGTGGCCGTCCACATATGTCCGGTATGGATGAACGGCCGCAGGTATGAGTTCGATTTGAGGCTGGCGCGTGCGGCAATCATGCTCTCGTCCGCTCGTGCCGGTCGACGCGCCGTTGCTGTCCGCGGAGGCAACACTCTTTCCCCAGTCCCATTGGTACAGCAATGTCCGGTGCGTAATTCGATTGTCAACTATCAATAATGTGCATCTTGAGGAGCGATCATGTACATCGTCGAACGGCGCGGTATTTCTCTGGGTGCTCTCGTGTATCTGATCATCGGCTTGGTGGTAGCGCTCAGTACCGGATACGCCATCACCAGCATTGGTGAACTGCTGAACTTCATACTGGCTTTATTCCTCTGGCCGCTGGTATTGCTTGGCGTTAACCTCCATATTTTCGCGTAGGACAGTCCATTTGAGGCTCTGGTATCGATCGACTCGGTGGGGGCGCATCACAGCGAGGATGGCGAGCATGATGCCGTTGCAGCGCTGGTCGCTGCGGCGTGCGCAGCGCATCCGACCGGGTGCTGCCATGTACCACGCAGCCTCCATGCCGCTCAGTTGGCCAATCGGCCCGCAACCCTTGGCGCTGCATCGAAACCCACCTCGGCTCACGAGCGCTGCGCAGCTATGGCTCAGTTTGCGGCATCCCTCAGCACGCGGTCGATCTCGCCGGCAAGCTCAATGTCCAGATCGGTGATGCCGCCCTCGGAGTGCGTGCTGCAGCGGAAGGTCAAGGTTCGCCAGCGGATGTCGATATCGGGGTGGTGATTGCGCGCCTCAGCGATCTCGGCTACCGCGCGCACCGCTTCGATGGCCGCCGGGAAGCTGGGCAGTTTCGCGGTACGCGCGATCGCGTTACCGTCACGCTGCCAATGCGTGAGCCCTTCCAGGCCATCTGCTACCTGCTCGTCGTCCCACAGTTGCGCCATACCGTCATCCTGGCAGAGGCAGCTCCGGCGTCGACACACCGTGCACCGGAGGCTGACACACCGCGCACCGGAGGCTGACACACTGTGCACGAGAGACGGACACGCCGGGGTGGGGGAGGGGGTCAGGCTTCGCGGGTGGTTGTGCGGAGGAGGGTCAGCCCCACGCCGACCAGCAGGTAGGAGCCAGCGCGGAGGCTGCTGGAGGCTAGACCGTCCAGCGGTAGGGGGTCACGCAGCACATCGACGATCGCGAACCAGCCGGTGGTGATCAGTACTGGTTGCAGCCAGTCCAGAGCGGGGATCGCGGAGAGCACCCCGAACACGATCAAGCCGCCCAACACCGCCGCGAGCACCACCAGCGGGTGGTCGGTGGCCGAGGACACCGCCAGCGCCACGGCGCCGACAGCGGCAAGCTGCCCCACGGTCCAGGCGGCGGCCAGCGAAACCCGCAGCAGCGCCGATCCCGGCCCGACCTCGGTGCCGGACAGCGTGAGCATGCCGTTGGTGCTTCCGGAAGGGCCGATCAGAACGAGTCCGCTGACCATGCCCAGCACCGCGACCGCGGCAACCGCGGTGACCGCCACGGCCAGCACGCCGATCGCTTTGACGAGCACCAGCCGGGTCCGGCTCACCGGGGCCAGCAGTAGCCCACGCAGCGTCCCATGCGCGGACTCGCCGGCCAGCGCGTCGGCGGCGGCCATCGTCACCGCCAGCGGCAACAGCAACGTCAGCGACATCGACAGCGCTGCCACCGGCAATACCAAGCCGTTACCGGCGATCTGGGTGAGCAGCCCCGACCCTCCCGGCGAGTCGGTCGCCATAATGCCAATCCCGATCAGCACCGGAACCAGCGCGAGCAGGCCCAGCGTGACCTGAGTGCGCGGCCGGCGCAGCACCCAGCGCAGCTCGCTTCGCAGCAACCGGACCAGCGGAGCGCTTGCCGCGTCGCGGGAGGCCGTCATTGCCCGTTTCCCTCGGTGAGCTGCGCGAACAGCTCCTCCAACCCGGTTCGCCACCGCCGCACCTCGTGCACCGCGACCCCGGCGCCGACCAGCAGCGCCACCACCGCGGGCGGATCAGTTCCACCCAGTTCGACGCGCACTCCCTCGGGACGGGCTGCGGCGTGAACTCCGGCCGCACGCAGGGCCTGCAGCGCGACCGCGGAATCCGGAGTGCGAATGTCCAGTGCGGGAGCCTGACCATCGAGTAGCGCTGCCAACGGACCCGCAGCGATCAGCGCCCCGTGGTCGAGCATCGCCACGTGCGTGCAGGTCGCCTCGACCTCGGTGAGCAGGTGCGAGGACACCAGCACGGTTGCGCCGCCCGCGTGCAGCTCGGTGATGACTCGCCGGACCTCCCGGGTTCCGGCGGGGTCAAGGCCGTTGGTCGGCTCGTCGAGCACTACCAGGCGCCGGGGCACCAGCAGCACCGCAGCCAGGCCCAGGCGCTGTTTCATTCCCAACGAGTAAGCGCGGTAGCGCCGGGTCGCCGCAGGTGCGAGGCCGACCCGCTGCAAGGCCGTCTCGACCGCGTCCGAGATTGCCCGGGTGGGTAGCAGCGGCTCGGCGGCCGCGCAGCGCCGCAGGTTCTCCCGGCCCGACAGGAACGGATGAAAGCCAGGACCCTCCACCAGCGCGCCGACGTGGGGCAACACTTCACCGGCGGCGGCCGGCACCCGCGCACCGAGCAGCTCCACACTTCCCGCGGTGGGCCGGGACAGCGCCAGCAGCACTCGGATCAGCGTGGTCTTGCCCGAGCCGTTGGGCCCAAGCAGACCGAGCACGGCGCCGGCCGGCACGTCGAGGTCCACGTTGGACACTGCCAGGGTGGCACCGAACACCTTACGCAACCCCCGTATCCGGATCGCCGGTCCGTCCTGCCGGTCCGGCGATCCGGTCGACGCGCCAGCCGCGGTGGGGATGGCCGAGTCAGCCATCAACGGGTCAACGCCTCGTCGAGCACCTGCTGCGGCACCGCACCGGCGGCGACCCGCCTGTCGGAAGTCACCATCACGGTGGCTACTGCGGTCTGCACCACCCAGCCGTTGCCCCACGGCCCGCTGGCCGGGCGGCCTATCTGCCGGAACACCGCCAGCGGGTCGCGTTGCGCATCCGGCGCTATGTCTGGGCGTGCGGGCGGCAGCTGTCCGAGCACCACGGTGTCCCAGCCGTCGCCCTCGGTGCGGACCATGGTTGCGGTGCCGTCAAGGTGACCCCATGGCCCGGCTTTCGGCTCGTTGGTCGATGGCTGGAATCGCTCGACCGTGACCCCCGCCGGGGGAGTGAACTGGAACAGCGCCGGATCCTGCGTGCCGACGTTGAGGTCGGAGAAGCCGACTTGCAGTGCCGGGTCGGTGGATCCGTCGGCCAGCACGGTGAGTTGCAGGGGAACCCGCAGGACCAGGTCGACCGCTACCCGCACCTCGCGCAGCAAGGTCCGTTCGGTCGGGGCGGGGGCGAGCACGAGTTGGTAGACGGGTCGTCCGGCGACGTAGCCGGTACCGTCCACGGTCACTGTGCTGCTCTCGCGCACGGCGCCGACCAGCTCCCGGGCGGCCTGCGCCGGGTCCGCCACCGCAGGGCGCTGATCAGCAGGTTTTTCGCCATGCTCCAGCGCGGTCGCGGTACGTTGGGCGGAGTCATAGCGCCACAGCGTCGTGCCGTCCTCGATCAGCACCTGCTCACCGCCGCGAGAGGGCAATGCCAGCCGTCCGTGGTCCTGCCCGTCATACCACACCCGCAACGTCGTCTCCGGTTGGGTCAGTACTGCCGACATGCCGGGCGACATGCCGGGCAGCGCCGGTAGCCCCAGTGCGTTGTCCACCGTGACGGTGCCACCGAACGCCGGGGTCTTCGCGGTGAGCATCGACGCCACCAGGTCCTCTGCTGACACCGGGGGCAGCGCTGGATCTGACTTGGCACCGGCGGGCATGGTGAGCACACCGAGGCCGATCGCGCCGGCCGCCGCCGCAGCCAGTGCCGCCGTTGCTAGCTTCATGACGTCCTCCCACCCCCACGGCGCTGCTGATGATGCTGCTCCGTACCGGCTGAGAAAGCCCTGAGACCGAACTGCGGATCTGGTCGTACAGCGATCCGGCTATGGGATGTGGTGTGCCAGCGCCAGTGCATTGCGGAGCCGGTGCGGGTTCATCAGACCCGCCGTCGGCTGCCCGGTGCGTTGGGCTTGCAGCAGGGTCGCTTCGACGTCGTCAACCGTGCTGCGCAA
>JALZDU010000032.1 GCA_030862405.1 Actinomycetota bacterium
GCATGAACGTTGAGGTAAATTGCGGTTTCGAGGGGCTGGATCCGGACTCGCCGCTGTCGCAGTCCGCCGGTGTGAGCGACGATCTGCGTGCTGCATGGAGGTCGAAGCTTGCGGGTGAGGGCAAGGCGACCACAGGATCTAAGAGTCTCAGAGACATCGTCTTCGGTTCTGCAGAGTGAGACGGTAGGGCGGCCACGCTTTTCCGCGCCCCAATAGGCATGATCGCCACGAGCTTGGATAATCCGGCGGTATGGGGCCACGAAGCGTTGGGGTAGAAGAAGAGCTGCTATTGGTCGATCCGGACGGCGGTCAGGCACTGGCGGTAGCCAGCGCGGTTCTGGAGGAAGCCACCGCCCACGGTGGAGAGCTCGCCGGTGAGGTGTTGACCTCAGAGCTGGCTCGCCAGCAGATCGAGACCAATATCCGGCCGTGAACGTCGCTCGACGAGCTGGGCTCCGAGCTACGGCGCTGGCGGCAGGTCGCCGCCGACGCAGCCGAAACACGCGGCGCCCGGGTAGTCGCCCTAGCGACTTCACCATTGCCGGTGGTGCCCAGCATCACTCCCAACCCTCGATATCGGAAGATGATCGACAAGTTCGGCGTGACCGCGGAGCAACAACTCACCTGCGCTTGCCACATCCATGTGGAAGTGGCTTCCGATGCGGAGGCCGTGGCGGTGCTGGACCGAATCCGAACGTGGTTGCCGATATTGCTTGCGCTCAGCGGCAACTCACCGTTCTGGCAGGGTGAGGACACCGGCTACGCCAGTTTCCGGTCGCAGGTGTGGAACCGATGGCCCTCTGCCGGGCCCACCGAGCTGTTCGGCTCCGCTGAGCACTACCACGCCACGGTGCGGGCCATGATCGAGTCTGAGACCGTCCTCGATGAAGGAATGATCTACTTCGATGCTCGTCTTTCCCGCAACTTCCCCACTGTGGAGGTGCGGGTGGCCGATGTCTGCCTGCATCCTGACGACACCGTTCTGCTGGCTGGCTTGACCAGGGCGCTGGTAGAAACGGCAGCCCGGGCGTGGAAAGAGGACCAGCCGCCGACTCCGCTGCGGGTTGAGCTGCTGCGCCTGATGGGGTGGCAGGCGGCGCGATCGGGCCTCGACGGCAGTCTCGTCGATGCCACGGGCCGGCCGGCACCGGCGCAGCGCGTGGTTCGGGCACTGCTTGAGCACGTCACACCGGCGCTACAGGACCTCGGCGAGTATGAAGCTGTCCACGATCTCACCGACGCCGTCCTCGGACGGGGCAATGGTTCGATGCTGCAGCGCGACGTCCACCGGCGCGGCGGGAGCCTTGCCGATGTCGTTGCCTGCGCCGTGACTCAAAGCGCGGGTCAGTGAAATGCCGGACACGTCGGGTGCAATCACGGTGTTCGCGCCGTCCCCGCTGGTCACCGTGACCATTGAAGACCGTGGTGGAGAGCCCGATATTCACGTGCATGCTGGCGGGCAGGGGGTATGGCAAGCACGGATGATCTCGAGCCTGGGCGTGCCGGTCGTGCTCTGTGCAGCCTTGGGAGGCGAGACCGGTGAGGTGCTGCGGCATTTGATTGCCGTCGAGGGTGTGGAGGCCGACGTTGAGCCGGTCAATGCAAGCAACGGCGGTTACGTCCACGATCGGCGAGAGGGGCAACGGCAGGATATCGTCGAGACTCCCGGCGGTGCATTGGATCGTCACGAGCTGGACGCACTGTACGAGCGCACCTTGACCAGGGCTCTGGATTCCGCTATCGCATTGTTGTCGGGAGCGTCCGATGATCGGATCGTGCCGGCATCGATATACCGGCGGTTGACCGCCGATCTCTCGGCCAACGGATGCCAAGTGATCGGGGATCTGTCGGGATCGCAGCTCAAGGCGACGCTCGCCGGTGGCCCCTTTCTGGTCAAGGTAAGTCACCAGGAGCTGCTGCGTGACGGCTGGGCTAGTAGCGAGCAGCCAACGGATCTAGTGGGCGCGATGCACCGGCTGCGCGAAGATGGTGCCGATGCGGTGGTCGTGTCCCGTGCGGCGCAGCCGACGTTGGCGCTCGTCGATGACGAGGTGTTCGAGGTGCGGGTTCCGCCGCTGGAGCCAGCCGACCCGCGCGGTGCCGGTGACTCGATGACAGCAGGCTTGGCGGCATCCTTGGCTCGTGGCGAATCGATGCCGACCGCGCTGCGCGTCGGCGCAGCGTGTGGTGCGCTCAACGTGGTCCGTCGCGGCCTGGGCACCGGCGGCAGCGCGGCCGTCGCGACCCTGGCGAAACGAGTTGAACTACGCCGCTGGGACCCCTGAGTGAGGAGGGAACCGACTGGTGGTGCACTCACACAAGGCCGTGGTGGTCAACGATGACGGCATCGACTCTCCAGGCCTGGTCGCGCTGGCGGCCGCAGCGGTCCAGGCCGGTCTCGATGTCGTGGTGGCCGCACCTATGCGGCAGTCCAGCGGAGCCAGCGCGGGCATCATCGCGGCCACCCAGGAGGGCCGGACGCTGGTCGAGCGACGCGAGCTGGCCGATCTCCCCGGCGTCGAGGCGTACGCAGTCGACGCACAACCCGGTTACATCGTGCTCGCGGCGGTCCGCGGCTGGTTGGACCCGGCACCGGACCTGATCCTGTCCGGTGTCAATCACGGCGCGAATGTGGGACGAGCGATCCTGCACTCCGGCACGGTAGGAGCGGCGTTGACCGCTGGGGTGAACGGGGTGCGCGGGCTGGCGGTGTCTCTCGATGTCGGCCTGCATCCTGCCGGAGTGCCGCACTGGGGCACGGCCGGGCACATCCTGCCGGATGTTCTGGAATTGCTGATCGATACCCCGGCTGGCACTGTCCTGTCCCTCAACGTCCCTGATCGGCCAGTAGAGGCGCTGAGCGCGTTACGTCATGCCGCACTCGCCGAGTTCGGCACCGTGCAGGCAAGAGTCGACCGGCTTGACGACGGGCGGCTCAGCCTCGCAGACGTCGAGACTGGTGCCGAGCCTGCGTCCGGCACCGACGGCGCCCTGCTCGCGGCTGGCCATCCCACCCTCACGGCGCTGGAGCCCGTACGCGAAGCGTCCAGCCCGGTGCTGTCGCAGTGGTTGGCCTGGGCCGTGCAACGCATCGCCTGAGGAGGTCGATCGAGGTATCGATTACAGGGAGCAATTCGAAGTGCGCAGTTTGCCCACTATTGCCGTCTGCGCGGCAGTAATGATCATTGCTGATTACGAAACGTGATTAGTTCATGTGGCGTTCACTCGATCGAGGGAAACTGTCTACCAAGCTTGCTTAGGGTCCTGGCGAGCGGCCACTACGAGCCGCACAGCCGACCAGTCCTAAGACCATCAGAACGGAGGACTTTGTGAAGACCATGCGGCGTGGCGCTCGCCTCGCGGTGATGAGCGTCACCCTTACGAGCGCCCTGCTGATGGCGGCTTGCGGCGGTCAACAGACTGGGCCCAGCACCACCGGTGACGGCGGGCAGGCCTCGGGCCAGGTCCGGGCCGACGGTTCGTCAACGGTAGCGCCGCTGACCAGTGCCGCGGCCGAGCTGTTCCGTTCGGAGAACCCGAACGTCAATGTCACGGTGGCGACCTCGGGTACTGGTGGCGGGTTCGAGCAGTTCTGCAGCGGCAACACCGACATCTCCAACGCCTCGCGGGCGATCGCGGATGAGGAGCGAGCGCGTTGCCAGTCGGCCGGTATCGAGTTCACCGAGCTCGTCGTGGCCAATGACGCGTTGACGGTCGCGGTGAACCCTGCGAACAACTGGGCGAACTGCCTGACCGTGGAGCAGCTCAACACGATGTGGGGCCCAGAGGCTGAGCGGCAGGTCACCAACTGGAACCAGGTAGACCCCTCATTCCCCAACGTCCCACTGGCGCTGTTCGGACCGGGTACTGACTCCGGCACATTCGATTACTTCACGGACGCGATCAACGGTGAGGAAGGTGCCTCGCGCACCGACTACTCGGCCTCTGAGGACGATAACGTGCTAGTGCAGGGCGTGCGGGGCGCTCCCGGTGCGACCGCGTATTTCGGCTACACCTATTTCGAGGAAAACCGGGACAAGCTCAAGGCCGTGGAGGTCAACGGGGGTCAGGGTTGCGTGGCGCCGAGCGCAGAAACCGTGCAGAACGGCACCTACGTCCCGCTCGCTCGCCCGCTGTTCATCTACGTGAACAACGAGTCCTTCAACCGGCCAGAGGTGGCGGAGTTCGTGAGGTTCTTTGCCGGGCAGATCGACCAGATTGCCCAGGCTGCGCAGTTCGTGCAACTCAACGAGGAGCAGAAGACCAAGCTCAAGGCTGCGGTCGACGGCTTGGCCGCCTGAGCGTATGACCGGGCGCACCTGGCGGGAGCGCGCAGTAACGGACCAGAGGTAGCCGCATAGTGAGTACGACGACAGCTGATGGGAGCCGCTCCTCCGGGGGCGGCTCCCACCACGGTGGTGGCGAATTGCCGGCTCCAGCCGGGCAGCAGATGCTGCGGAAATCCTCGAACCGGATCGGCGAGCGGATAATCCTGACCTGCCTGCAGGCGGCGGCGATCCTGTCAGTGGTCATCACCATCGGTATCGTGATCTCGCTCGTGGTGCCGGCGATCAGTTTCTTCCGAGAGATCTCCTTTGTCGGCTTCTTCACCGGCACGCGGTGGACGCCGACGTTCGCCGATCCCAGCTACGGCATCCTCCCGCTCATTATTGGAACCCTGTGGACCACGGCGATCGGGCTGATCGTCGCCGTGCCCCTGGGATTGGGGGCGGCTGCGCTGCTGTCGGAGTACGCGACCCCCCGTGTGCGCCGGATCGTCAAGCCGATCCTCGAGGTCCTGGCCGGGATCCCGTCGGTGGTCCTCGGTTTCTTCGCCCTGAACTTCGTGGCGCCGGGCCTGCTGAGGGGCCTGCTCGGTCTCGAGGTCGGCACGTTCAGCGTCCTGGCCGCAGGCATCGTGCTGGGCATTTTCATCATCCCGACGATCGCGTCGTTGTCCGAGGACGCGATGTCCTCCGTGCCCGACGCGCTGCGGCAAGGTTCGGCCGCGCTGGGCGCGAACAAGATGGCCACCACGCTCAAGGTGGTCTTCCCTGCTGCCCTGTCCGGCATCATCGCCGCGGTGGTGCTGGGCATCTCGCGTGCGGTCGGCGAGACGATGATCCTCGCAATCGCAGCGGGCAACCAGGCGCAGATCATCGCAGACCCTCGGCAGGGCGCCCAGACCATGACCGGCTATATCGCACAGGCCGCGACTGGGGAGAACCCACCTGGTTCGCTGGCGTTCAACACGCTGTTCGCAGTCGGCTTGACCCTCTTCGCCGTCACACTGCTGGTCAACGTCATCAGCATCCGGCTCGTCCGGCGGTTCCGGGAGGCGTATTGATGGCCACGATCGGACAACTCGCTCGAGCGCAACCGCAGCGGCTGGGGCGCGCGCAGAAACGTGGCGACCGCTCCCCAGCGGCGATCGCCTTCCTGATCGCGCTGTGGTTCAGCTTGTTCGTCGCGCTGGCCTTTCTCGCGGCGCTGCTGATCACGACGATCCTGGAAGGGATTGGCCGGCTCGACGCCAACCTGTTGTTCAACTACACCTCGCAACTGTTCCCCGAGAATGCCGGCGCCCGGGCAGCGATCCTTGGCACGGTCTGGGTCATCGTCACCACGATCGTGCTCGCCGTCCCGCTCGGCGTGGCGGCGGCCATCTATCTGGAGGAGTTCGGCGATCCGGACAAGTGGTACTTCCGGATCGTCGAGCTGAACATCCAGAACCTCGCTGCCGTCCCGTCGATCATCTACGGCCTGCTGACGCTGGGGGTAGCCGGCGTCCTCGCGCCGCTGCTCGGTCTACGCAACGTCAACGCCGTGATCTTCGGAGCGATCGCGCTCACGCTGCTCATCCTTCCGGTCATCATCATCGCAACCCGCGAGTCGTTGCGGGCGGTGCCGGCCGAGATTCGCGCTGGTTCGCTGGCGCTGGGAGCAACGCCGTGGCAAACGGTGTGGAAGCAGACGCTGCCGGCCGCTGTGCCGGGCATCGCCACCGGCACGATCCTGGCCGTATCCCGCGCGATCGGGGAGGCGGCGCCATTGCTTCTGCTCGGCGCCTTCGTATTCGTGACCTTCGACCCGAACGGCCTGCTCTCCGGTTTCACGACACTGCCGGTACAGATCTACAACTGGGTGGGTCAGCCGCAGGCGGAGTTCCGCGAGGTGGCGTCAGCCGCGATCATCATCCTGTTGATCCTACTGCTGCTGCTCAACGGCGTGGCAATCCTGATCCGCAACAAGCTCCAGCGTCGCTGGTGAGAGACGAGGACCAACCAATGACCTCTCAACCCACTGCCCGGGAGAAGGCGTTGGGAGACCCCGCTCTCGACGAGGGCGCAAGCTCGGTCGTCGGCATCGATCAGCCGTCCCCACGCGCCGTGCCAGACGCACCGGTCGGCGTGATGGCCTGCCATGACATGAATGTTTATTATGGCGGCTTCCTCGCCGTGCGCGACGTCAATCTGGAGTTCGGGAACAATGAGATCACCGCGCTGATAGGCCCGTCCGGATGTGGCAAGTCGACGGTCATCCGGTGCCTGAACCGGATGAATGATCTAATCAGTTCCGCTCGAGTCACCGGTGCGGTGACCTATCACGGCCAAAATATTTATGACCGCGACGTCGATCCCATCGAGGTACGCCGACGTATCGGAATGGTGTTCCAGAAGCCGAATCCGTTCCCGAAGTCGATCTACGACAACGTCGCCTATGGTCCGCGGGTCACTGGGATGAAGGTCGGCAAGATGGACGACGTCGTGGAGCAGGCGCTGCGTGGTGCCGCGCTGTGGGATGAAGTCAAGGACAAGCTCAAGCACAACGCCTACGGGCTGTCGGGTGGCCAGCAGCAGCGGCTCTGTATCGCCCGCACCATCGCGACGAAACCGGACGTGATGCTGATGGATGAGCCCTGCTCCGCGTTGGATCCTATTGCGACCTCGCGTATTGAGGACCTGATGATCGAGTTGCGCGAGCAGTTCACGATCATCATCGTCACGCACAACATGCAGCAGGCCGCCCGCGTGTCCGACCGCACCGCTTTCTTCACCGCGCAGGCTGACGACACCACCGGGAACCGGACCGGCCTGCTCGTCGAGTTCGACAAGACCGCGACAATCTTCCGTAACCCTGCCGACAAGCGGACCGAGGACTACATTTCGGGCCGCTTCGGCTGATCCTTACGCGGTCGTGACGACGTCCGCGCGCGAACCTGGGTGGTTGGCGACGGTTGTGAGGACGACCGCTTTGGGGTCGTGGGCCAAGCCTTGAATGAAGCCGTCGTGATAGGCCTGACGGGCCTTGCGGGCCGCCCATCGCCGGAAGGCGGGGACGCCTCGGAATTCTGGTATCTCGAAGACGCCGGGTCCCAGACGGTTCAGCCGACGGAAAACCTCCCCTCCTGGGCGCAGGGTCTCTTCGACCGCCATGCCCACGGTCGTTCCCGTGGTGCCGACGATGGGAGAGCTCCACAATTCCTCGACGTCTGTTGCCCGCCAGTTCTGCGGAGGGTTGTCGGCCGACAGGGTCGGGATGAGGGTCTCGGGTTTGAATGCGTCGTGGGGGGCACCCGTGGCTGACCGGACCGCCCGGTAGAGGGCCTCGCCGTACAGCCGGCTGTCCGACGCCCCAAGCTGGTAGGCGACCTCAATGTCGTCAATGCCCGTGCGGGCAGCGGTGACGGCGAGCTTTTTGCCCACGCCCTCCTCGAGGTGGCCATCGCCGAAGAGGATGCCACCTTCTTCGAGGATGAGGCCGTGGCTGTCATCCCAGTCGTGAAACACCCGGGCCAGCAGGTCGCCGAAGGTGATGGGCGGATACCTTCTCGTGCGGGCCTTAACCGCCGCATGCACGCGGTCGTAAAGAAAGCCGTCGGGGAGAATCCGCGCCGGCCGGGCGAGTTCTCGGAGCGCTGCGGCCGTGTCGGCGGCAACTTTGCGTTGCAGGCTTGGCCAGAACCGGGGATATCTGTGATGCCAGTAGTGGCGGATGGCTGTGACCGGGGTGCGCAGGTGCCCGGATGCGAAGGCGTCCGTGAGATAGTGCTGAGCTGCCGCCTCTTTTGCCATCGCCCGGGACTCGTCATCTCGGCAGCGCCCTAGTTGGTAAGCCTCGTCGAGGGCCGCTTCGTGAAGGCGCCGGTAGGCGACGACCGCTGAGTCGAGGCCGTTGGAGTGTGCGCCGTTGTGGTCGTCAGCGGTGTCCGGGCGGCCGGGAGCGACGAAGTGGTCGCCGTTTGCGGTGGCCAAGGCCAAGAAGCGGTCCCGGACCCGCCTTTCGACCTCGGTCGCCGCCGCCGTTGCGGTGAACTGGAAGTCGCTGAATTCCCCTCCGGCCTCAAAACGGGCGTCAACGAAGGCGCCGTCTGCCGCCATGACCTTGAGCGCGCAGATGATCTCGTCCCGGGTGCCGGGCTTGGTTCCCTGCTTGCCGGGAATGGCGGCCAAGCCGAACAAGTCGTCGGATGTGAGGCCTTCCGGGCCGTCCTGGGGGCATTCAACGCCGTGGGCCGCACAGTGGTGGCTGGCGAAGAAGTCACCGCTTAGGGCCACCACGTCGCCGTAGCTCAGAACCAAGCGCTCCTCGGCTGAGTCGCCGCCGACTTCGACGAGCGCGCCTGCGGCGGCGGCTTGGCCTACGGCGCGATGCTCTTGGGACTTCATCAGGGCTCCTGCCGGGTCACTGGCTGGACGGGCGAAGTTGATTCAGCGGCAGCGTGGCCACCAACGTGATCGAGCGCTGTCAGGTAGCGGTCGGCGAAGCCGGCGACGTCAGCGGGGTCGAGTAGTGGGTGCCGGTAGCGGAACACCAGGTGGAGCCGGCCTCCTGCGGTGACCGCCCCGACAGCCAGGCCCATGGGCATCCTGGTCGGTGGGGAGAACCACACCTCGCGGGCACGCAGCTCGGGTCCGAAGTCCAGGTCCTCATCGAGACGGCCGAGGTTGGACAGGATGGCCGTCGGGATCACCCGCTCGGATGCGGCGAGGCGAGCAATGCTCCGCTTGGCTGGCACCGGAAGGTGCTGGAGCACGTTGAGGAGCTTGACGGCGGCGGCGGGAGTGCATTCATCCTTGATGCGCCGGGTCCGACGGTGAATCGCGTTGACGATGGCGGAGGGGTCGCTACGGTCTTCGGGGCGGGTGGCGACAGGCACCATGAAGGTGAAGTTGCCGAAGACCTCATACCACGATGACTTGGGTCGCAGGTTGACCGGCATGAGCACGCTAAGCCTGCCGCAAGCGCCACCGTGTTCGGAGTTCCAGCTGTCCAAAGCCAGATGCAGGCCAGCCAGCAAGAGGTCGTTGACCGTGGTCCCCCCGTCAGCCTTGGTGGAAAGGGCTGCGGTCTGCGCGGTGTCGACAACGACGTGATGGAGCCGGTAGCCGGGACGGTCCTCGCGCCCGCTGGGCACGAGGTGCACTGAGCGGGCAGCGGCTTGGCGCAGCTCGCCCACCAGCGCCCGGAGCTGGGCCCACCGGCCGCTTGGCGCCGGGATCTCCACCGCCTCGGGTGGGGTGTGCGACACCGGATCGGAGCGTCCGGCGTAGGACCGCGCAATGGAGTGGAGCAGGCGCAGCGCGGCGATGCCGTCACCGGCGGCATGGTGCACGTTGAGCATTACCACGTCGCCTCCCCGATGACGGGCGAGGCGGATGCGCAGCGGTGGTGACGTCACAAGCGGTACTGCCAGGCTCTGCAGGTCATCCCGGACGGCTTGGAGAGCGTCGTCATCAGGGCACATAACGACGTCAAGGGGGTCCACATCAGGGATGGGGGTGATCTCCCACTCATAGTCAGCCCGCCGCTGGCGGGCCATGGTGGCCCGCGCGAGAGCTCTGGGGTGTCTGGACAGTGCGACTCGCACGGCGTGCCGCAGGCGATCCTCGTCGACGCGACCGTTGAGGCGGACTTCCAGGTGGACGCTCCACGGCTCGGAGATCGAGTCGAGGTGATAGCTGGCCTCGTCCAGCGCGCAGAAGGGTCGCCGCGTTGCCTCGGGCTCCGAGCTTGCCTGCGCCTCATCGATTCGCAGGGTGCTGGCGCCCGATGTGCGGTACGCCTTGCTCTCGGATGGCAAGGTGGCTAGGCGGTCTGTCATGACCCTTACTCCTCTACGGCTTTGCGGACGACCTCGGTCAGGAAGCCACGCCGGTGAGCGCGAAGAACTCTTGCCGGGAGCGGGCGTCCTCACGCAGTAACCCGTGCAGTGCTGAGGTCACGGTGCGCGAGCCGGTGGCGCGGACGCCGCGTAGTGACATGCACAGGTGTTCCGCCTCGATCACCACGCCGACGCCTTTGGGGGCCAGGTGCTCCTGCAGCCCGTCGGCGACCTGCTGGGTCAGGCGTTCCTGCACTTGCAGGTCCCGAGTGAACAGATCGACGACACGCGCGAGCTTCGACAGCCCGAGGATGCGCTCACCGGGCAGGTAACCGATGTGGGCGATCCCGTGGAAGGGCAGCAAATGATGCTCGCACAGCGAGTGCACGGGGATGCTCTTGGCGAGCACCAGCTCGTCGTAGCCCTCGTCGTTGGGGAAGGTCGTCAGGTCAAACTCCCGTGGGGTGAGCAGCTCGGCGTAGGAGTGGGCGACTCGTCGTGGTGTGGCGGACAGGTGTTCCGAAGCCGGATCCTTACCCAAAGCCACCAGCAGATCGGCCACTGCGCGCTCCGCCGCGGGCAGGTCCACTTCCTTCCGCGGCGCAACCACGCGAAGGCTGCGGTGGCCAACGGATGCTGGTCGCTCGGTCAGCGGTCTAGTGGGATCGACGGTGCTCATCGGCTGGTCCTTTGGTGAGGGGTCGGGGAGGGCTTGAGGCGGCGGCTCGCCCCAAG
>JALZDU010000069.1 GCA_030862405.1 Actinomycetota bacterium
CCCTCCCGCAGCCCCGACCTTCACCTTTCGTGTCCAAACGTCTGTGGACTCGACGACGGCCTGGCAAAATTCGGTGCGGCCCCGTTCGCAAGCGTCCAGGAACTCTGGGTCGTCATCGAAGGAGAACAGCTCGTCCAGCTCGGAGTGGACATCGTCGTTCTTGATCAATCTCATTGAGTCCTCCGGTGCGCGCGAGTGATGTCGGCGCGGAACTTTCCTAGCGCTTTGTTGACCGCGTTCTCGGTCATCTGTACGTGATCCGCGACCTCCCCGCAGGTCAGGCCGCTGGCCAGGAGGAACACGATCGTCGGAATCTGTGCGTGGGTGGCCTGGCCGAGCAGGCGCCGGATCTCGGCGCGGTTAATGACGGTCTGCTCGGGGTCGAGTTCGACTGAGCGCTGTACATACCGGGCGACATCGAGTTCAAGATCTAGGTTACGGCCCTGGAGATCCTGCACCGCCTCATGCTCGGCATGATGCTCTCGGCGGTAATCGTCGGCGAATGCGAAGTAGCACCGACCCACGAAGTAGGTCTTGATACGCGTGCGCCGCTCCGGGCACCACCCACCCTGCAAGATCGCCGCTTCGAGGAACGGCTCGACGGATCTGCTCACCGCGGTACCGACGATGCTGCGGATGTGCCGCAGCGTCCAGCACTGCGGTTGAGGCGGCAACACGATGGATGTCTTCTGGCGAACGATCGCAGACAGATCATCCCTCTGGCTCATCAACGTGTTGATGCCGTAGTCACGCAGCTTCAAGCCAAAGTCAACGTACTGCGAGCTGCCGGGACCCAGCGCCCTCAACGCCTCCGCCCGCCGACGGTCGCGGTCCAATCCGTCTTCGCCGGGATCATCCGCCCGCTGGGACGAACTACTGTTGATCACGTTGCCCCTTGGAGTCAGAAGAGTAGGTACAAGGGATACCTGAGGAGCGTCTCGCCGAGTGGGTGGTGCTCAGAACGTTGCGGTCGATGAACGAGCCCACACTCAAGCACATGGGGATCGCGCACCTAACCCATCCCAGGTAGTAGGGCGGGTCTC
This sequence comes from Actinomycetota bacterium, assembly GCA_030862405.1. Classification (GTDB taxonomy): domain Bacteria; phylum Actinomycetota; class Actinomycetes; order Mycobacteriales; family Pseudonocardiaceae. Next base: position 1,044 of record JALZDU010000069.1, read on the forward strand.
CGCCGATTCCTGCCTCCCCAAAATGTGCTCTGCGTCACAGGCAGGTCCTCCGGTTGTGCGGGACTAAGGACCAGTTGAACGCCCGCCGCCCGGCGGTTGCCCCTGCTTCTGGAGAAGTGCATGGCCATCCAGCGCCCGCCCACCCAGTCTCCGCCGCCCCTTCCGGCTCCTCCTCCCCCGTCCCGCCGTCCGCTGATCACCCTGCGTACCGCCCTGATTCTCACGATTGGCGTGTTGGTCGGGGCCAGCGTCGGAGTCGCCTCCGTGATGACCGGCCTCAGCCTGGTGGAAATCATGATGTCGACGGGAACAGCCTTCGCGGCCACAGTCGTGTTCTTCAACAAGATCATTGAGTAGGGGCCTCTTACCCGGACTTCCAAAGATCATGAGTATACGGGTGCAGGAAACCAGGGTTTGACCTGCGGGAATGCCGAAGTGGCCGGGTGGCTCGTGTTACTACACGGGCTGGCCAGCGCGGTTGGCGGGATCAGTGGCTGCTCGGCATAGTGAAGCCGTAGAACCGGGGTGGTTCGGGCAGGTCCAGCGCAGTGAGGATGGTCCTGTGCCCCGGGGGTGAGCAGCGAGCGCTGCGACGCGTCCGTTGGGGGTGGCGAGTGTGACCAGCGCCAGGCGGTCGAGTTCGTGGTGGGTGTTGCGCCAGGTGTCGCCGGTGGCGTTCTCGATCACGCGTAGGAGCAGCAGCGCGAGCCAGCACAGCTGGATATCGGCGCGGATGCGGTCCTCGCGGTGGTGGAACACCGGGTGTAGCCCGAGGGCGCCTTTGAACTCACGCCAACCCCGTTCGACCGCGAGCAGCTGCTCGTAGGCTGCGGCGAGGTCGTTGGGGATGTGGGTGGTGTCGGAGGTGCGCAGCAGCCACTTGCCGTCCAGGTGCTGCTCCCGCTTGATGGCAGCGTGGTCGACGCGGCGTCACGGTCACGCGCTCGTGGGTCCGCTCGACTTCACCGATCAACTCCGAGAAGTGGCCCCGCGCGTCACCGACAGGTACGGCGCTCATGGAGCCAGATTACGTCAGACTTTCTGCCAGAACGAGCGGGCTGTCGTCGACCGCCAGCGGGCCGGCCAGCACTCTCTACTGTGCGGGTCGTTCGGCGCGCCGGAGACACGGGGCTCCGCTGACAGATTCTGGTGATGGTCGGCGCC